>JANPBQ010000100.1:0-4861 GCA_031430555.1 Betaproteobacteria bacterium | reverse complement strand
GCATTCCCGCGTGCTTCGCGAACATGAAATTTGGCGATGGCGCGGTCGCGGGCGATCTCGATTGAATCGTAGAACGTGGGTACCACGAGCAGCGTAAGAATGGTCGAGGTAATGGTGCCGCCAATGATGGCGATAGCCATTGGTCGATAGAATTCACCGCCTTCGCCGAGCCCGATCGCCACCGGCAACATGCCAGCGATGAGCGCGAAAGTGGTCATCAGGATTGGCCGCAGGCGCACTCGGCCGGCGTGCATTAACGCTTCCTCGCGATCGACGCCACGCTCTTCTTCCTTGCGCGCGCAATCGAGCAGCAGAATCGCATTCTTCGCGACCAGCCCCATCAGCATAATGACGCCGATCAGGCTCATCAGATTGAGCGTTCCTTTGGTCGCCAACAACGCCAATACCACGCCGATCAGACTCAACGGCAACGAAAGCATGATCGGCAAAGGTGCCGTGAACGAACCGAACTGAATCACCAGCGTGAAATACATGAGGCCGATACCCATCACCAGCGCGATACCCATTTCGGTGAAAATTTCCTTTTGTTCGCGCGACGCACCACCCAGTTCAAGGCCATACCCGGCGGGAAAATCGATCTGCTTCGCGATCTTCAGCGCATCCGCCGTGACTTCGCCGGCCGAGCGGCCCGACGCGTTGGCGGATACTGCGATCATGCGCTTGCCGTCGGAATGTTGAATTTGCGCGGGTCCCTTGCCCATGGTGATGGTGGCGATCTGATTCAACGGCACCATCATGTTGCTGCCGCCGACCGCGATCGGCAGATGTTCGATATTGGCGGCACTTATGCGGTCGTCGGGATGCAGCCTGACCGCGACATCACGCGATTCGCCGGTCGGGTCAACCCAATCACCGACTTCCACCCCCGCGAACGCGACGCGCAACGCCTGAGCGGCATCACCCACCGAAATGCCCAGCGTATTGGCGAGTCCGCGGTTCAATTCGATCTTCAATTCATCTTTCGGATCCTGCTCGGAGAGGCCGACATCGATCGCCCCCGGCACCTTTGCGAGCTTGGTCATGAAATCACTGGTGATCGCCATCAGCCGCCGCGAGTCAGGCCCGGAGAACAGTATTTGCACCGGCTTGCGGATACCGTTGTTGATATCGTCGAGAACCGCGTATTCCGCGCCGACGAGCTGCGTCAACAGGCTGCGCAATTCAACCGCGATCTCAGCGGCCGAGCGCTTGCGTGTGGTGCTCTTGCCGATGTCGACATAGACACGCCCGCCGGTCGCGGTCACGTTGCTGTTCGTGGCGACGGTTTCCTTGATCGTGCGCGCGAGTTCGGCGGCTTTCTCGACTTTCAACCGCGCATACTCGAGGCTCGCGCTAGATGGCGTGCGGACTTCGATCGCAACCGTTCCGACATCGGACACCGGCAGAAAACTGGAACCGCCCACGGTTGCCTGCAAGCCAATCGCGCCGACCAGACTCAGGCCGGCGATGGCGGCCATGTAGCGCCGGTGATGCAACGCCCAGGCGATGACGTTGCCGTAACGGTCGGCTTGATGATCGAACCACGCGTTGAAGCGCGACAAGATCAAACTTATGCCCTTTTTCGGCTGCTGCTGATAGCCGACCGGATCGCCCCAATACGCGGACAGCATCGGGTCGAGCGTGAAGGAAATGAACAAGCTCACGAGCACCGAGGTCGCGACCGTCAACGCGAACGGACGAAACCACTCGCCGGCGCCGCCGCCCATGAACGCGACCGGGATGAATACCGCGATAATGGAAAACGTGGTCGCGGTCACGGCGAGGCCGATCTCCTGCGTGCCGGCGCTCGCGGCGGTTCGGCGATCTTCACCCATCTCCATGTGGCGCACAATATTTTCACGCACCACGATGGCATCGTCGATCAGCACGCCGATCGCGAGCGATAGCCCGAGCAGGGTCATAAAATTGAGTGTGAATCCGCAGGCCCACACCGCGATGAACGCCGCAATCACTGAGGTTGGCAACGCGAGTGCGGTGATCAATGTGGAGCGCCACGAATTCAGGAACGCATAGACCACGAAAATCGTCAGTACCGCGCCGAACAGCAGCGCTTCAATCACGTTTTGCAGACTGCTTTGCGCGTCCTTGCCGCCATCCTGCGTGACTTCCAATTTGGCACCGGGCGGCAACGTCTTGTTGATTTCCTCGACTTCCTTACGGACCTTGTCGGCGACCGACACCGTACTCGCATCGCGCGAACGCGTCACCGATATGCCGACGTTGGGGTGGCCGTTGCGCAAACTGAAGCCCGACAGTTCAGCGAAACCGTCGGCGATACTCGCGACCTGCCCGAGGCGCACCACTTCATTGCCACGCCGCTTCAATACAATTTGTTCAAACTCTGCGGGCGATTCGATTCGGCCCACGAGCCGGATGCTCTGCTCTTCGAGCGGGCCTTTGACGCGCCCGACCGGTGACGTGGTATTTTGCGCGCGCAACGCGGAGACCACCTCGGTGACGGAAATATTGAACTCGCGAAGTTTCTCCGCGCGCAACAGCACCGAGAGTTCGCGCCTCAGCGCACCGCTGACATTCACTACCGCGACACCATCGATGGCGCGAAATCGGTCGGCCAATGTATCCTCCGCCAGGCGCGAAATCTCGGCGTGCGTTTGCTTGGTGGACGACAGCGCCATTTGCATGATCGGTTGTGCGGAAGGATCGATTCTGCGCAGAATCGGCTCGCGCATCTCGACCGGCAACTTGTGCCGGACGGAGGCGATCGCGTTGCGGATTTCATCCGGCGCTTCGGTCATGTTCTTCTTGAAATTGAAAATCATGACGATGGTCGCGCTGCTCTCGGACGAGGTGGAGCGGATTTGATACACCTGTGGAATGCTGATCAGCGCTTTCTCGACGCGGTTGACGATTTCGCGCTCAACCGTCTCGGGTGATGCCCCCGGATAGGGCATGCTCACCACCATCACCGGTTGCTCGACATCAGGAATCTGGTTCACGCGCAGTTTTTGCAGCGCGAGTAAACCCAGACACATAAGCATGATGACAATGACGACTGTAATGACTGGTCGCTTAATGCTGAAATCGGATAGAAACATGATATCGCCTCGCGCTTACTGTGCGGACTTCGTGGACTTCGACGCCACATCGGACGCGGCCGCCTTGGTGGGTGCCGCAACGGCTGTAGCCATTTCAATTTTCTGCCCATCCTTCAGCGTGGCCGAGGGATGGCGGATCAGACGATCGCCGTCGGCGAGTCCTGCGCGCAGCAGGTATTCGCCGCTGCGCGGATCGCGGTCACCGACATCGAGCGTCACTTTCTTGATCGCGTTGCCCTGCACGCGCCATGCGGAACTTTTGTCGCCGTCGCGCACCAGCGCCGTTGCCGGAATGGTCAAGCCGCTATTGCTCTCGGTCTCGACCCGGCCTTCCGCATAGAGGCCCGCGAGTATGGGCTGCTTCTTGTCGACGAAATCGACCAGCACTTCGACTTGCCGCGTGGTCGCGTTGGCGGAAGGATTGACGCGACGGATCTTGCCGGAGAATTCCTGATCGCCGTAACCATTGACGCGAAACGAAACCGATTGACCGGCCTTCACACTGCCGACATTGTCGGCCGAAATCAGACCCTCCAGTCGCATGCTGGTGGGATCGATCACCTTCACCAATTCCTTGCCGATCTGCGCAGTGTCGCCGGCCGATACTTTGCGGTCGCTGACAATGCCGTCGAACGGCGCACGCGCTTCGGTGCGCTGTAGTTGTTGACGCGCTTGCGCGGCGCGGGTCTTGGCGGCCTCCAGATCGCTTTGCGCGTTGTTGCGGCGGGTCTCGGCATCTTCGGTCGCTTGAGTCGAGACCATGCCCGACTTGCGTAAAGTGACCATACGCTGAAACTGGCGCTCGGCTTGGTCGAATGACTGGCCCGCCGCGCGCGATGCGGCTTCGGCCGAGGCCAGGTTCTCGCGAATCGCGGTGTCGTCCAGGCGCACCAGCAAATCGCCCCGGCGCACCACATCGCCATTTTCCTTCAGCACCTGCAGCACCACCGCCGAGACTTCCGCGCGCAGATCCGCGCGGCGCTCGGGTTGCACGGAACCGGTGATGGAGGGCCCGGACGACAGCGCGCTGTTGCGCACCGTGTGCAGATCTTCAGCCGCGATCAGCAGCGGACGCTCGCTGGCGGCGGCTTTCTTGTCGGCGGTCTCGGGGCCTTTGTTGCAGGCGACCATCGTGGTAACGATGGCTAACGAAAGTAATGTATGGCGCAGCATGGTATTTATTCCGGAAAAAAATGAGGTTCAGAACGGGTTCGGTATACCGCACGACAAAGGCGCGCTGACGTAAGAATAATTATCGCGCGATTATCAAACTTGCATATTGAAGGTCAACGGCTGAAGGCGCGATGCCATCGTGTTCAATCGATAGGCGATGAGTCACTTTGTCGTCTGTCGGGCAATGGCTAAAACTGATCCTTTGACGCTGTAAATTATTTGCGAAGGTTAGCGCCGACAACTATGTCCCGCCAGCAGGCCGGGATGAAACGCAAATAATGAGGGATGAACTGCGTTGTGGGGGTCACAAGTGAATGATGAATGGTGACGGATGTGGGTGTGCCGGACGTCTCCTCAACATGTTGCGGTGATCGCGCGAGTGAGGCGGGGAGATCCTTCAACGCTCTAATCCGGTAAACTCTATATCTGGCGCGGTGTTCGGCGGCCTTTTGTCCTGAAACCCGCGCTGGTGCTAGACATCATGTATTGACCTGTCACACCTCAAGCGACGCGGATTAAGCTTGGGGTTTTTCAACCACAGGCGCAGAGCCGAAATTGAGGGGACAGGTCATGGAACAGTTTATCAAGTATGTGGGACTCGACGTACATGG
>JANPBQ010000099.1:0-36151 GCA_031430555.1 Betaproteobacteria bacterium | reverse complement strand
TACTTCACCATCGCCGCGCACGCAAGCTTGCACTGCGAAACGTTTGGCTGGCCTTCGTCATCGACCGGGTGGCCGTAGGCACAGCGATAGCAACCGAAGGGCGCGATGTGTTCGCTGCCCGCAAGTAGTGGGCCGAAGCGTCCCGAACGAAACAGCGATTCGCCGCCGGCGCTGCTGGCACCAAAACCGGCACCGTGAAACGCATCCCAGAAACTCAGCGTTTTGAAACGCCCCGTGACGAGGCGCGCGAGTTTGATCGCCACTTCGACCGCATCCGATCCGCCGGTGGTGAAAAGTACTCGACCGCGCGCGCCGGTGAGCCGCTTGAATTGCGCGCCCAAAGCCTCAGCGAGTTCGATGGCGCGATCGCAGGCAAAGCGGCGCGGCGCGAAGGAGAGTTCATCCAGTTGCGATTTGATCGCCGCAATCACATGCGGATGCGCGTAGCCGACGTGATGAACATTGTTGCCATGAAAATCCATGTAGCGCCGACCCGCAGTGTCTTCGATGAATATTCCTTCCGCCTTGCGGATCGCCGAGAGACACGGTGTTGAGACCGATTGGTGCAGGAAAGCCGCGTTGTCGCGTGAAAGCAGCGCGCGCGTGGGTGCATCAAGATTTTTGTCCTGCCATGCCGCGCGTCGCGGGCCAAGGTTAATGTCACCTTCCGATGGTGTGGGTGCCACTGGCGCCTGTTTTGGTTTCATCGTGAATGCTCAACCGACCGCCTTAGAGATGCGCGCCCGCGCCCAGGCCGAAAGCAGCTCGGCCGCAATAACGATCGCGATGACGGTCAAAATGATCGCCGAGACTTCGCGCGATTCGACCCTTTGGACGCTCTCGCGCAAGTGAAATCCGATGCCGCCGGCACCAAAAAACCCGACCACGGTGGAGGCGCGAAACACCACGTCCCAGGTGTATATGGCAATGCCTGCCCATGCCACACGCACCTGTGGCAGCACGGCGAACACAAACACCTTGAAGTGGCCGGCACCCGTGGCGCGCACCGCTTCCACCGGGCCGTTATGGATCGATTCGATCGCCTCCGCCAGCAACTTGCCGGAGAAACCAATGCAAAACAGCGTCATCGCGAGCGTGCCGGGCAACATGCCGAAGCCGACGATAGCAACGATGATGATGGTCCAGATCATCTCGTGAACCGAACGTGACGTCATGATGATCAATCGTGAAACCGGGTACAGCCACCTGAGGCTGGGCGTCATGTTGTTCGAGGCGAACCATGCGAGCGGGATCGCGATCAACAGGCCCAGTACGGTCGCGACATACGACATCTGGAATGTATCGATAACGGCGTCGATGAATTCGGGCTGTTGCACGCGCGCCAGATCGGGTGGCCAATATCGGGTGGAGACGACATCCGCAATGCGCTTGAACAAGCCCGGCAGGCGCTCGACGTCGATTCGGAGGATGTCAAGCGACCACCAAACAAAACCGATTGCCGCAATCAGTGCTGCGTATTTGTAAAGGCTTTGGGGATAACGAAAGCGCTTCCATTGCGGCAGCGGGCGAGTTGATGGTGAGGGTGAGGGCAGGGCGGCCATCTCAGGTGACCTTCTTGCGCGCGTAATGCGAGACCACTTCACCAAAAATAATCATGACGAGAATGACCGCAATGACGGTGGCGATTCCGCCATAGTTGTAGCTCGCCATCTGCCGGTGCAAGGCAAGCCCCAGTCCGCCCGCACCCACCAGACCCATGATGGTCGAACGACGAATGTTCACATCCCATTCAAAGATAATGTTGCCGATCATTACCGGCAATACTTGCGGCACGATGCCGAACATCAGCACCTGAAAACGGTTGGCACCGACCGCGCGCATGGCTTCGATCGGGCCTGTCTTCACATCCTCAATGGCCTCGGCAACGGTTTTGGAAATGAATCCAATCGAGCGCACTGCCATCGCCAACACGCCGGCGAGCGCGCCGAGACCCACGGCGGCCACGAATACCAGCGCCCAGACGACCTCGTGTACCGAGCGCGACAAGGTCATCAGGACGCGGCCAATTGTGTACGTGACGCGTCCGAATGGCGAAATGTTGTTCGCCCCCAGCCACGCGACCGGTATCGCCATGAACATGCCCAGCAAGGTCGCGAGAGTGGCCATCAACAGCGTTTCCAGCGCGGGTTCCCACAGGCTCAGTAGGATTGAGGCGTCAAAATCAATAAATCGCCAGGCCGCTTTCGCCACGCCTGCCAGCGTGATGCGACTCCAATCGGTATCACCCACGACGATCGCTTCAACGCTCCAGGCCACGAGCGCGATGATCGCGGCGTTGCGGCCATAACGCCACAGCCGAGCGCGCCGGCGCGTGACCATCAATTGCGAAATGCGATCGGCGTAGCCGGTGCCGTCGAGTACAGCACTCATGGTTTACAGCACTTCCATCGCGTAAATATCGGCGAGCACATGCTTGTCGATTTGTGCGGGTGGACCGTCAAACCGCTTTACGCCGGCTTGCAGACCGATCACGCGCGTGCAGTATTCAAGTGCCAGATCGACATCGTGAATATTGCACAGCACCGGCACCTGAAACTCACCCGCAATGCCGCGAATCATCGCCATCACTTCGCGCGCGATTTTCGGGTCGAGGCTCGATGTCGGCTCATCCACCAGCAGCAGCTTGGGATTCTGGATCAGAGCGCGGGCGATGCCGACACGCTGGCGCTGGCCGCCGGACAACTGATCGGCGCGCTTGTCCATGTGATCGATCAGGCCGACACGGTCGAGCAGCCGAACCGCGCTGGCGATGTCTTCCTTTGAATACGCGCGAAACAGGCTGCGGATATTGCCGACATAGCCGAGCCGCCCGGTCAACACGTTGTCGATGACGCTCAGACGGTCGATCAGATTGAATTCCTGAAAGATCATGCCGATATTGCGGCGTTCCAGCCGCATGGCTTTTTCATTCAGTTTCAGCAGATCGCGGCCATCGAAAATAACCTCGCCCGAGGTCGGCTCCACCAAGCGGTTGATGCAGCGGATCAGCGTGGATTTGCCCGAGCCGCTCGGCCCGATGATGGCAAAGAAATCCTCCGGTCCGACGTCGAAACTGATGCCTTTGAGGACTTCTTTGCCCGAGGTGTAGCTGACCCGCAGATCGCGCACCGCGAGTACCGCATTCGGCGCAGACGCTTGCATGACGGCACTCATCCCACGGCCCTACTTGGTGGCGTCGCGTACGATGTTGTAATCGGCGTCGGTCATCTTGACGACCTTTTCCGATTTCACATTCGCCAGATATTTCCTGCCGTCTTCGTTTTGATCGACCAGCAGAAACGTGTCGGCGATTTTCTTGCGCAAATCCGGGCACAGGGTATTGCGATAGACGAATGGATCCTGCGGAATCAGCGGTGAATACCAGAGAAAATTGAATTCCTCTTGTTTGACCTTACCCGCGTTCACGGTTTCCATGAAGCGATGGCTCGCGACAAAGGCGGCGTCTACCTTGCCCTCGGCGACCGAAATTGCCGACAAATCATGCCCGCCGGAAAAGACCACCCGTGAAAAATAGGTTTTCAGCGGTGGCAAGCTGGCGGACTTTGGAAAAACTTTTTCCGGAACCAGTCCGCCCGAGGTGCTTGCCGGATCGACCAGCGCCAATACTGCGCCCTTTAGCGACGCAACGCTGTCGAACTTGCTACCCTTCTTGGTGATCAATACCGAGGTATAGCCCGGGCCGGCCTCCTGTATGCCATTCTTGAGCCGAGAGTAGGTGCCGAAAACTTCAACGGTCGCGTCTTTGCTTTTGGCAATGACGTACGCTTCGGGGCCCAACACCGCGACATCCACCCACTTGCCCAGCAACGCTTCGATCACCGATGAATACGACGTCGGCAGGTAGAACTCGATTTTCTTACCGGTATTCTTCGCGAGTTGATCGAGAATCGGTTTGTAGTAACCCAATTCACGAATGGAATCCTGTGTGGGAACGAGCGAAAACTTGAGCACTTTCGGGTCTTCGCATTGCTGCGCGAACGCGGGCGCGATAAACCCGATTGCCGCACAAAATACCGTGGCCAAACTGACACGCCTTAGGATATGCATCTGCATCATTACCTCCTGATAGTGTGAAAAGACGGAAAAAACCACGGTACTCTGCGGCACCTCGAAAAATGAAGATCAATTAGGCATGATGGCGGCACGCAACACCGTGCGATTGGCGGCGTCGCTCATTGCCTGTCCGACCTGATCGAGCGAATACTTGCCATCGACCAGTTCCTTGAAGGGAAATCGATTGCGATTGACGGTGACGAAATCCAGCGCCTCGATCAAGTGGCGCGGATGGTAGTTGTGCACGCCGCGCAGCGTAATCAGTTTGCGCAAGATCTGATTGACGTCGATGCGAACAAACGATTCAGGATTGACCACGCCGGCCAGCACATACCGACCGCCGGTGCGCAGCATTTGAATTCCCGAAGGGATGACCTCGGGATAGCCGCAGACTTCGATGACGGCATCGGCACCTTCCGGTTTGCACAGTGCACGGACTTTCTTGGTCAGTTCAATTTCTGTCATCGACGAGGGATCGAACACATGGTCGCAGCCAAAGCGTAGTCCCAGATCACGCCGTGTGGCGACGTTGTCAAGGCCAATCACGAGACGCGCGCCGCGCGCCTTGGCAATCGCGGACGCATACAGTCCTAATAGCCCCAGACCCTGCACGACGACGGCATCGCCCATGCGGATTTCGGCCTGCTCAGTCGCACAAATCACCGTCGCGACGCCGCAGTTGACGGGTGTTGCCTCTTCATCGGAGAGTTCATCGGGTAAACGCAAAATCCATGAGCGCGGCAGGATGTAGCAATATTGGCCGAAGCCGCCATGATGATAGGGCTCCGTGGTGACAGACATGTGACCGTACTTATCCACCCCGGGTGATTTCTGCGGTAAATCGAGCACCTCGGTGTAGTAGTTGTTGCCGGGAATGAAGTACTCGCTCCAGGTAATGCGATCGCCCATTGATAGCGTATCGCCACGCATGTCGTGCGTCACACCGTCACCGAGTTGCACAATATTGCCGATGATCTCGTGGCCCAGCACGCCGGGGGTCGGGTTGGGGCGATGGCCCAGGTAGGAGTGAATGTCGGAGCGGCAAATCGTACACATGCGGACTTTGACCAGGACTTCGCCCGGTTTCGGATCGCGCACCGGAAACAGCCGCAATTCAAACGGCTGGTTCGGCGCGTCGTAGACGGCGATCGTTCCCTGTCGTGCCGGAGTCGCATCCATTACAACGTCCCGTTGATCGCGAAGTCGAAAATCTGGTAGCTCTTCAAGGTCGTCACACCGGCCTTGAGTTTGTATTCATCATTCAACGGTCGATTCAAGATGAACGGCACCTTGGCCTCCGATGTACCACCGTGCGTACGCAGGCGATGCCCTTTCAGGCCGGCCAAATCATGATCGGACTGCGAGGCACCGATGCACACATCCTGACGTGAAATGACCGCGACATCGCCTTCGCGATCCGGCGGCATGTCGAACGTCGCACACACGGTGGCTTTGTCCATCACCGATTCGATGCCGTCGATGCCGCGAATGACGTCGATAATTTCTTTCGGTGTGGCGTTGCCGCGGCACCACACGCGTACGAAGCCACCCAGCGCGCCATGGTGCGCGACAAAGGCATCCGTGATCGGGCAGATGACTCTTGTATCGCCTTTGCCGAATTTGGCATCGAGAATATCCTGTAGCCAAATCACGTTCGGTTCACCCGCCGCATTGCTCTTGTCGCTCATACCGTGGTCGGCGGTGAGTGCAAGCGTTATGTCCTGCGCGGCAAGACGGCCGAAGCGGTTGTCGAGTTCCTGATAAAAGCGCCGCGCTTCGGATTCGTCGGGCGCGTATTTGTGTTGCACCCAATCGGTGAGCGAGAGATACAGCAAATCCGGTCGGCGTTGCTCCAGCAATTTGATGCCGGCTTCGAGCACAAACAGCGATAACTCCATCGAATACATGTCCGGTTGCGCCATGCCGACAAACTCAAGCACGTTGTCGATGCCATTTTCGGCGAGTGTGCATTTATGCGCGAATTCGGAAGAGAACGAGACGTGGCCCTTCGAGATATCCAGATTCTTTCCCAGTTGGCGGCGTAATTTGTCCTTCGCGGTAATGGTGACCACGCGCGCGCCGGCCGCCGCAAATTTCGAAATGATGGTATCGCCGCGCAACAGCTCGGGGCCGGTCATGACGACCGGCTGCCCGGTTGCTGTATCCAGGTAGTAATTGCCGGAGATACCGTGCGCCGAGGTTGGCGTGCCGGTGATGATCGACATATTGTTGGGGCAGGTGAACGAAGGCATCGTTCCGTCGGCGACCGTGCTGAAGCCCTGTTGCATGAATTTTGCGATGTTCGGGATCGTACCGTCGGCGAGAAATTGTCGCAGATAAGCCGGGTCACCACCGTCGATGCAAACCACCACGACTGGGCGCAGCGGCCAGCGAAATGAAACGTTATTGACCGTGACGGGTTGTTTTGCGGATGTCATGAGTGTGAAGTCTCGTGTGAGGGTGAAAGTATCAACCGTCGCGCTTTGCGCGCACCGGCGGTTTCTGGAGTACGCAATGCAAACGCTCGCGGCTTTGCATGACATGGTCAAACATCAGTGTGGCCGCGCGTTTTTCGTCTCGCGCCGCGACGGCCTCAACGATGGCGACATGCTCAAGCGTGGAAATCGGGATATTCTCGGTGCTGCGTGTGATGGTTTCGCGGCGATAGAGGTCGAGTTCATTGATGACGCGCCGGTAATTGACCAGCATCGCCTTGTTGCGTGCCGCGCGCGCAAGCAGATCATGAAATTCGACGTTGAGCAAAAAATACGCGCCCGCCTTGCGGGTTTTGTCGAGTGCCACCATTTTCTTGACGATGCCGCGTAACTGCGCGATTTCATCGTCGCCGATATGACGCGCGGCGAGCCGGCCAATCATGCCTTCGAGGGCCGCGCGAACTTCGTAAATTTCGTCGGCTTCTTCGAGCGAAATTTCCCGCACGAACACGCCACGGTTTTTCTCGACGCGTACCAGGCCTGCCTGATCGAGCGCCAGAAATGCCTCGCGTACCGGTCCGCGCGAGACGCCGAGTGCCAGTGCGATCTCCGCTTCATTCAGCTTGGCACCCGCCGCGAATTCGCCGGCGATGATGCGGCGTTTCAATTCGTGGTGCGCCAGCATCGAAAGCGAATTTTCGCGCAGGATACCGATGGTTTCTTTGGCGGGCGGATGTTTTTGAGAAGGGGGCTGCAATGCGGCGCTCCGGCGGATGGACGGGCAAAGGTAATGACGGCCAGAGTATGAACTTGGGTTTGCAGATTGTCAACAATATGCAAAACTAAGACAATTCCTCGCTCTGGCAAGATCATGCCGGAGAACTATTGCAACTTTGTGAAAAGCGCTTGGCCGAAAAAAAAGCCCGCTTGATGCGGGCCTTTTCATGCCAACGACAGCGCAAATTTCAGGCCGCCATCGCCTGCTTCAATGTCAACTCGGAACACGCCTTCTGAATCCGCGTACACGCCTGCTCCAGCAACTCCGTCGAGGCCGCATACGAGACGCGAAAGTGCGGCGAGAGCCCGAACGCCGCACCATGCACCACCGCGATGCCTTGCGAATCGAGCAGGTAATTGATCACGTCTTCATCGTTCTTGATGATGGCACCCGATTGCGTGGTGGCACCGATCAAGGCCGCGCAACTGGGGTAGACGTAGAAGGCACCTTCCGGTGTATGGCAGTGAAGTCCTTGCGCCTGATTCAACATTTTCACGACGAGGTCACGACGCTTCTTGAATTCAGCGTTGTTCTTCGCAATGAAATCCTGCGGGCCGTTCAAGGCTTCCACGGCGGCCGCCTGGCCAATCGAGGAGGGGTTCGAGGTCGATTGCGATTGCACGTCGCCGATCGCTTTAATCAGGTGCTCCGGGCCGCCCGCGTAACCGATGCGCCAGCCGGTCATGCAATACGCTTTCGAGACACCGTTCATCGTCAGTGTGCGCTCATAGAGCGAAGGCTCGATCTGCGCGGGGGTGGTGAATTTGAAATCGTCGTAGACCAGATGTTCGTACATGTCGTCGGTCAGCACCCAGACGTGCGGATGGCGCACCAACACATCGGTAATCGCTTTCAATTCCGCATGCGTGTACGCAGCACCGGATGGGTTCGACGGCGAGTTCAGCAGTACCCATTTGGTTTTTGGCGTGATCGCTTTTTCCAGATCAGACGCTTTCAACTTGAAGCCGGTTTCCTGCGTGCAGGGCACGATCACCGGTGTGCCTTCGGCGAGCAGCACCATTTCCGGATACGAAACCCAGTAGGGCGCAGGAATGATGACTTCATCGCCAGCCGAAAGGGTCGCCATGAAGGCGTTGTACAAGACCTGTTTGCCGCCCGTGCCCACGGTGATTTGTTTCGGCGTGTAAATGAGACCGTTCTCGCGTTTGAATTTTGCCGCAATCGCCTGTTTCAATGCGGGCGTGCCATCGA
Source organism: Betaproteobacteria bacterium (assembly GCA_031430555.1). Lineage (GTDB taxonomy): Bacteria > Pseudomonadota > Gammaproteobacteria > Burkholderiales > Usitatibacteraceae > UKL13-2. The sequence goes on along the minus strand of JANPBQ010000099.1, from coordinate 27,652 downwards.
CGGCGGTGTACTTGGTGTCGCCCGAGCGAATCGCTTTGATCGCGGCTTCTTTGATGTTGTCGGGCGTATCGAAATCCGGTTCACCGAACGACAGCGCAATCACGCTCTTACCGGCGGCTTTGAGCGCGGCGGCTTTGGCGGAGATGGCGATGGTGGCGGAGGGTTTGACGCGGGAGAGGCGGTCTGCGAGGAAAGGCATGATCGTGTCCTGTGATTCAACCGGCATTATTGCGGTGCAGCACGATTATACGATGACTCGCATGTTGCTCAAGCCATCGTTCAAGGGTCACGTGGATTTGCACTTGCCGCTTGTGAGCAATATGAAACTGTCGCCCCGGATTTATTCCGGGGCCCAATTTGATGTGCTGAATCTTGGGCCCCGGAATAAATCCGGGGCGACAAGCTCATGGCTGTGCCACGAATGATGACGTGATATCGACTTGTCGCGCAGCAAATGCAAGGGCTCAATCGACCCCCTGTGTCATAATCCTGAGCCAAAGAATCTATGAAAAATATGCGCATCCTCCTCTCGAACGACGACGGCTATTTCGCCCCCGGCCTTGTCGCGCTGCACAAGGCACTTTCCCCCTTTGCGGAGCTCACCGTGGTGGCACCGGAACGCGATAAAAGCGGGGCCTCGAATTCACTCACCCTGGATCGCCCGCTCAGCATGCGGCAAGCCCCCAACGGTTTTTATTTCGTCAACGGCACGCCCACCGATTGCGTGCACATGGCCGTGACCGGCATGATCGATTTCATGCCGGATATGGTGGTCTCGGGCATTAATTCCGGTGCCAACATGGGCGACGACACGATTTATTCCGGCACCGTCGCTGCGGCCACTGAAGGATTCTTGCTGGGCGTGCCGTCCATCGCGATTTCGATGGCGGGGCATGAATCCAAGCATTACGAAACGGCGGCGCGCATCGCGGCCGAATTGATTCAGCGCCATCATCGCGTCGCGTTGAAGCCGCCGGTGCTGCTGAACGTGAATGTGCCGGATGTGCCCTACGATCAACTGCGCGGCTTTGAAATCACCCGCCTCGGCAAACGCCATAAAGCGGAGCCTGTCGTAAAGGCCACCAACCCGCGCGGCGATGTTGTGTATTGGATCGGTGCCGCCGGTGCGGTGGCGGATGCCGGGCCGGGTACGGACTTTCATGCGACCGAGAACAACCGTGTCTCGATCACGCCGCTGCAAATGGATCTCACGAACTATCAACAAATGAAATACGCCGCGGAGTGGGTCAACGCGTGAACGGCCCGGCACAATGAACGGACCGGTATCGAGCACAACGGGAAGATTTCAAGGTTCCGGTATGACCTCGGATCGTACGCGCGTGCGCATGATCGAAGCGCTGCGCAAGGGCGGCGTGAAAAATGAACGCGTGTTGAATGCGATGGCGGACGTGCCACGCCATGTGTTCGTTGAAGAAGCCTTGCAGGAGCGCGCCTACGAAGCGGATAAAGCGCTGCCGATAGGCCACGGGCAAACCATTTCCACGCCGGAAATCGTTGCGATCATGACGGAACTTTTGCTCGAGAACGGCATCCCGAAAAAGGTGTTGGAGATCGGCACCGGCTGCGGCTATCAGACGGCCGTGCTCGGCAAATTGTGCAAAGAGGTGTACACCGTTGAACGTATTGCGCCGTTGATGGACAAAGCGCGGCGCACACTGCGCGAGTTGCGCTATTTCAATATTATTTTCAAACATGCCGACGGGCACTTCGGCTATCCGGAAGGCGGGCCCTACGATGGCATTATCATGACGGCCGCCGCAACCTACGTGCCGGATGAATTGAAGCTGCAAATGGCGGTCGGTGCGCGCATGGTCTTGCCGGTGGGCAAGGATGGTGAGACGCAAAAACTGCATGTGATTGATCGCACGGCGGAAGGCTTCATTGAGAAAACCGTTCACGATGTGAGGTTCGTGCCATTGGTATCGGGAATCGTATGAAAGAGGACAACATGAGCAGCGTTGAATGTATTTCCCGATACGCGGTTTCAGCGATGTTTGTCGCTCTGTTGGCCGGCTGCGCCGCGAATCGCCCCGCGCCGGTCAGCGATGCGCGTCCCGCGCCGCCGGCAAAACCACCGGCAACGGTCGCTGTGCCATCCGTGCCCGCTGTCCCCGTGATCGCGAAACCGCTAGACAGCGAAAAAATCCATGTCATCCAAAAGGGCGACACGCTGATCAGCATCGCCTTGCAAAATGGTCTTGACTATCGGGAGCTCGCGGCCTGGAACAATATCGAAAACCCGAATGTGATTAAGTTGGGCGAATCGCTGCGCTTGACCGCACCCGGCGCGCCACAAATTGTCGCAGGATCGCCGCAAGCGCAGCCGCAGCCGGGTTTGCCGGTGGCAACTCCTTTTGTGCTCACGCCGCCGCCCGTCACCGCGACCAGCCCCGGCAATACCGACAAGCTCAAAACCGAGCCGAAGGCCGGCAAGGTGCCGTACAGCGATGCCGCCTATGCAAAGCTGAGCGCGGAAGCGGCGGCAAGCGCAGGTACCCTTGTGGCCACGGCACCTTTGGTGGCGGCCCCAACGGCTCCTGCAATTGCACCTCCATCGGTTGCATCAACGGTAGCGCTCACCGGCAACGATGACGTTGATTGGGCCTGGCCGATCCAGCCAGCACCGAAAGGCAAGATCGTCGCCAACTTCACCGAGGCCAACAAAGGCATCGACATCGGCGGCGCGAAAAACACCCCCGTACTCGCCTCGGCCGCCGGCAAAGTCGTCTACAGCGGCTCTGGCCTGCGCGGCTACGGCCACTTCGTCATCATCAAACACAACAACACCTGGCTCTCGGCGTACGCGCACAACGAAAAAATTCTCGTGATGGAAGGCGAGACCGTAAAAAGAGGCCAGAAGATCGCCGAAATGGGATCGAGCGATGCCGATTCGGTGAAACTGCATTTCGAGATACGCCGGCAAGGGAAGCCGGTGGATCCGGTGAAGTTGTTGCCGAATTGAATATCACATGCCGAATGGGATTCCAGTGATTCGGCGTGCTCTGTTCTTGGCTCTGTCGAGCGTCGTTTTATTGACATGCGCGTTAGCATTCGCACAAGCGCCAATCGTAATGTGGAAGGCGGTGGCAAAATGGGTCAGGCACGCAATATTTTCAAAGTCCCCGCCCAGCTTGCCGTTTCAGCCTTTTTCGCCCTGAAAGCCGCGCCAGTGCTTGGTTTTCGCTAATTTTCCCGTCTGGCATGGTTATCGGCCGTGTTCTCATCCCAGCTACAGTCGTTCTCAAATTGAGATCAGCTTGATCCGTGTGATCCGCTTCCCAGCCATCTTCGCCGCGTGCTCCCGCGCAGCCATGCGCTGATGTAGGCCAGCCAACTGCCCGTTCCATTCTCTCGGTACTTATGCATAACTAGAAATAAGACATCGCAAACCCTTTTACCGCCACGACCCAGGCGACAGTGATGCCGCCGATAATGCCGACATCCTGCCTTGTCAACAATACCGGTTCCGTCATGTTCTTCGCCACGACCATGCACATTGCCAGAATGAAGTAGAGCGTTTCATATTCCAGTGTGACGAACATGGCGCTCACAAGGTAGCCGATCAGAATGAGTTGCAGCGCAGTTGCATAGGCTTTGTTGAGGGGTTCGTAGGGCCCCGCCTTGTATAGATATAGCCCCTTGAACGCAAGGTAGGAAAGTGCAATCCATAGAAACAATCCCGGCAAGCCGGTTTCTCCCATAATTTCGATGGCCGAATTGTGGGCGATCAAGCGAGAGGTCCAGGCCCGAAAATTGCCTTTGCCGATGCCCAATAGCGGATTGGATTCCACCATCGCGACGCCTTGCGCCCACATTTCCACCCGATGCTGCGCGGATCGATTCTGGTCTTTCACCGCCGTCAAGTGGGATGGCGCGGCAACATAAAGGCCCATCACCAATCCAGCGAGAATCGCCATTTTCACGAGCGAGACTTTGAAGCGCATCAAGAAATAGAATCCGAAAATGGCGATAACGGCGAGAAAACCGCCACGCGAACCGGAGTAGTACGTTGCAAGCATCAACGGGCCGAACATCATCAGCCCGAGAATTCGCATTGGCGTACGAAACGGCGGGCCCATCAAAATCATGACGATCGGCAATCCGATCGTGTAGATCACGCAAAATACGCCCGGGCCGTCGAAAATATTGATCCATCTCGTGCGGCCCGTTCCGCCCGCAGCGATGACACTGGGGTCAACCCAACCGAGCGTTTGGCCCGCCCAACCGATGCCTTCCGGATGCAGTTTTTGCTGGATGCCTTCGAGCACCAATAGCATGACGAAAAACAGGAGGATCCAGCAGACCAACCGCAGGTGCGGCATGGTTGGAATAGAAACGACGAACAATCGATAAATCACAAAAAACTTTATGTAGTCGGCAAGGATGATGAATGTCGCTTTGTTGATGGGATTCAGGATTGCCGAGGCCGTCATCCAGAAGATCATCGCAAGGAACACCCAATCCATCGTGCGAAACTTGAAAAACTCAACAAGGCGCCCGCGAAGCGCGACAGCGAGCATCCACGCCGGCAACATGATGTAGTCCGTCGGCAGGCCGACGAAAGGCTTGATCCAAAGCTGGGGCGCAATGATCAAGGTGACGAAGTAGAGGGTGATAAAGAACATAGAGAGATTAGTAAACTATGCGCCGATTCGGTACGCGGTTCGATTGGTTCGGAAAATGCGTCGATCAACTTGTGAAATTCAATGCACCAAGCCTAGATCACTTTCATCGTGGTAGTCGGTCGCGGCGAACGCGCGCCAATACTTGTTCAACCGCAAGGTCGCTCGTGCCGAATGGTCTATCGCGTTGTCACCTTCTTTTCGTCCGGCGCACGCGATGAATTCGCGTAGGGGCGAACGATTGACCCTTCCGGCGCGAGATAATTCCAAATGTATTCGGTAAGGCTGAGATTCTTGCCGCAAAATCCCCTCGTCACGCCTGCGCACACGTCGCTCCAGAGTCTCGCTTCGTTCGGCCATGGCCAGAGACTTTCACTCGTTTGGGCGTCGAATCCCGCCTCACCAAACATCGAGCCATTCGCACCAATGCGATTGACGATTTGCGCGCCAACTTGCCGACCTCCTTCGCCGCCATTTTTCAGGGGAGTCTTTTCCTCGATGCGCGGCAAATATTTCAGGCCGCTGGAAAATGGTGAATAGGTGGTTTCTCCTATCGCATTGCAGCGGCCATTGCGGTTGGCGTTGCAGTTGTTGTACTTGCGCGCAATCGTCCCGCGGCCGTTTTCGCCGGCAAATGCAAAATCAGTATTGACGACAATAGTGTGTTGAACATCCAGCGTCGCTCCAGGGCCGGCATAAACGCCAAACGCACCTTTGGTCAGCTTGCCAACGGTTAATCCACCAACTGACACTGCATGATCACCGTTGTTCAAAAAGAGACCGTTCGTGGCATCCCAAATCACCGAATCCTGGATACGCGCGTCGACCACTCTTCCCAAACCATCGAAACCAATGGCGCTGCCTTTCACATTGAGCACGATGCTGCCCGTCACGCGCGTGCCGCTGTGCACCGGCAGCAAGGTGCGATCGTTGTTCTTGACAATGTAGATGCCCGCACCCCAGCCGGGATAATCGAGATCGCTGTCGATCACAAGACTGTTTTGCAGATGCACGTCTTTCGAGTTGTAGATCGTGACACCGCCTTGCGGGTTTCTGTCATCATATTTCCACCCGGCATCGTGGCGCACGAACACGCGTCGCATCACCACGAACTCGGCGTTATAAACCAGGATTTTGTAACGGCCACCCGGACCATAGACCCAGCTATCCTCAATCAACACATGTTGAGCGCCGGGCGTGTGATCGTTCGTGCCGATGGTTAGCGTGGCAACGTTACCCTCGGACGGGGCGCCCTTGAATGCGCAGCGCAAGAATTTCAGATGGTGTCCTGCCAACGCTTTCGAATTCGCGCTGTCCCACTTGAGCCCCTCGAACTGAAGATACTCCGATGTCAGCGGGAGTGAGAATTCTCCGGTCAAGGTGACACCGCCATCGACCGCCGCCTTGATCACGTTGTACGCGCCAGGCTTTCCGTTCGGGACGCGCACGAAGCGCGTGATTGCATCCCCGGGCGCGGAATAAGTGCCCGACGCAAGAATCAAGGTGTCGCCCCCCATGGCGGACATCATCGCCATGCCGCTCGCCAGGATTTTCTTTGGCTTCGCCGGGGTGCCGTTGCCCGCATCGTTTGCGGCCGCCGCGTCGACAAAGATGGTTTTGCCGATTGCGGCGGTCATAAACACGCCGCCGAACAGCGCAAGCCCGCATGCGCATGTCAACGAGCAGATCCATCTGGGCGGGGAGACGGGTCGCCGACCTTTCATGTTGTGAATGTCGCCATTATGGCGTCGGAATCCGCGTCCAAACACTTAATCTCGCGCGCGCAATGCAACCGAGTCATCCTCACTCAAGGGATGACCTTCGCGGCGAAAAAATCACTGTAGGTCTTTTGACCGTCAAGATTCATGTGAATCAAGTCGGCATAACCGTCGTAACTCGTGACCACCCCCGCGGAGTGATCCAGAACCGGCACCGCGAATTTCCCGAGTTCGAATTGAACTTCATTGACGTAATCGGCAAAACCGATGCGGTTTTCCACGTAAACCGGATGAAATGGCGGCACGACCACGATGAGCTCGGTGCGATGTGCGCGGGTCAGTTCGATCATTTTTTGAAGGCGCGGGTAATCGATCATGGCTTTTTTCTGCGTACCACCCAGGCGGTTCGGCGCCACCTTGGGAAGGCGAAATTTGTAGGCGTTGCCGTGCCCCTGATCGTCGTGCCGCAACATCCAATAATATAGGCTGCGGTGAAAGACCTCATTGTTGAAGTGCAACAGCGGCAGTGCCCTCAGCGACAATATCCGACCGGGCTCATCGTCCAGAAACTGACCCATCAATTCGGCATTGAACGCCGACATAAAAATTCGCACGTCCAGTGTGCCGTCTTTTTCGTCTTCCAGCGCCCCGGCGTTGATATACAGCCGCTCGACCGTGCATCCGCAGCCTTTGTAAAACGTTTCCATGATCGCCAACACGTCGGGACTCTGGAGACCGTTGAACGCAAGATTAAGGAACTTGATGTCGCGCCGTTTCTGGTTGATCCGATCCGCGTTGAGGCCATCCATGAGTTGGGAATTGCCGATGGCGACATTCAATTTCTTGCCGGAAAATGTGCCGGCACCGTTGGCGGCAAGCGCCAGCCGGAAACCCGAGTGGCCGACAACCTGGCGCGCGAGCAGCCCGCCCAAGTGCGCAACGGCGAGAAAGATCGCCACAACGGCGACGATCCATTTGATGAACACGCGGAAATGCACGCTGGTTTCCTAAAATTGAAAATAAATGAACGGGTGCGCGGAAAAATTGCCGAGCATCAGAAATATCGCCGCTCCCACTACCGCCACCGAAAGCTTGAGTGGAAGGCTACGCAATCGCAAGAAGGTGCGGGGCACGCTCATTCTCTCGATTACCAATGCGAGGAATACCAGCGCAATGCACTTGAACGCGGAGAACTTTGTCGTGATATCGGAAATGGTGCTCCAGTCGATCATGCCGGCGAGATACTTGGCGGCGACGGTGAAATCGGGCGACCGGAAAAACACCCAGGAAATACACACTAAATTAAATGTGATGAAGATGCCGACAAGCCGTTGTACACCGGGCTTCGGCTGGTAATGCGTCAGCCGCTCGATGGCGAGCATGCCGCCGTGGATCGCGCCCCAGACAACGAACGTCCAGGCTGCGCCGTGCCAAAGCCCGCCAAGCAACATTACCAGCGCAAGATTGATGTAGGTGCGCACCGCGCCTTTGCGGTTGCCGCCCAGTGAAATGTACAAGTAATCGCGCAGCCAACTGGAAAGTGATATGTGCCAACGACGCCAGAATTCGGTGATCGATGCGGACAAATAAGGCCGATTGAAGTTCTTCGGAAACTTGAAGCCCAGCGTTCGCGAAATGCCGATCGCCATTTCAGAGTAGCCGCAAAAGTCGTAATAAATTTGAAACGCGTAAAGATAAAAACCCAGCCAATGATTCGCCGCAGTCGTTTGGCCCGCCCCCAAGTACACCTGGTCGACGAACACGCCAAGGTTGTCGGCAATCACCAGCTTCTTGAACATGCCGATGCAAAACAGGGTCATGCCAGTGGAGAATTGGTGCGAGTTGAATATCCGCGCGTTTCGTAGCTGCGGCAAGAACACCGATGCCCGAATAATCGGGCCTGCGACCAGTTGCGGAAAAAACACGATATACGCGAGCAGCCGCGGTATCGTAATCTTGCCGAAGTCGTATTGTTTGCGGTCGACCACATAGCTGATCGCGTGGAACACGTAAAACGAAATGCCGATCGGCAGCAGAAGTGTGGTCGCGCCCAGGGTGAATCCGAAAGCCGTCATCTGCTCGGCGAAGAAATTGTAGTACTTGAAAACGAACAAGATGGACAGCAACGCGGCGACCGTCACATGGGTGATGTACTTTCGGTCAGACCACACTTGGGCCGCGTACGCGATTGCGGTCACCACCAAGACCAGTAACACGTATTCCGGTTTCCAGACCGAATAGAAATACAGGCTGCCGACAACGATCAGCCCGATTTGGGCCTTGACGTTGCGAAGGGCGAAGAAAATCAGGTAGAAAAGCGCGAAGAAAATGACAAACTGGTAGGAGTTGAACAGCATCTCTAGGTATTTTTCCTATTTTTCTTGCGTGGTCGCGCGTCGGTGTCGAGGGTCAATTCTAACAGCACCCAAATGCACAATAGCTACCCTAACTGCGGGCATTTTCGCACTATTCCAGGGGGTTGAATTCACTGATTATTTCGCCAACACCCCAATCTCCGCCTCCGTCATCCGCACCAAATGCCATTCGGGCAGGATAGTCGCGCCGAGTGATTTGTAGAATTGGATTGATGGCTCGTTCCAGTCCAGCACGCGCCATTCAAAGCGCCCGCAATCGCGCGATTTCGCAAGCGCCGCGAGATATTTCAACAGTGCCTTGCCGTAGCCCTTGCCGCGCGCAGACGGGATGACGAAGAGGTCTTCCAGATACAAACCGGGCTTGCAAAGAAACGTGGAAAAAGTGGTGAAAAAAAGCGCGAAGCCGACGGGCATGGAATTTTCTTCCGCGATCACGCACTCGCATGAAGGTCGCGCGCCGAACAAGGCGTCGTGCATCATGGCGTCGCTGCCTGCGACCATGTGTTCGAGTTTTTCGTACACGGCGAGTTGGCGGATCAGGTCGCGGATGACGGAGACATCGTCGGGTGAGGCTAAGCGGATGGAGAATGGATTCATGGTGTCAAATTGCCGCGTGGTCGCGGCCTCGGTGAATATTCGGCTACAATAATTTCAACATGCAAACGCCCATTTCGCCACCAAACCTGCCACCGGCAAACGGCTCGGACGCCAGTCTACACGACTGGTTTCACTCGCCGCTGGGTGCGTATTTGCTCGCCCGCGAGCAGGCGTGGCTGGATCAGGTGGTGCCGGATATTTTCGGTTATCACGCGATTCAGTTGGGCTTGCCGCAATTCGATTTGCTGCGCGAATCACGCATCGCGCATCGGGCGAGAGTAAATCCGCAAGGTGAGGGCGGTGTCGCCGATGTACTGGCGAACTGGCACGAGTTACCGTTCGACGCGCAAAGCGTGGATCTGTGCCTGCTGCCGCATGTGCTCGAATTTGCCGATAATCCTCACGAGGTGCTGCGCGAAATCGACCGCGTGATGCGGCCCGAGGGGCGCATTCTGATTCTTGGTTTCAATCCCTGGAGCCTGTTCGGCACGCGTCGCTTGTTTTCCTCGAAGGGCTATCCGTGGCAGGGACAATTTGTTTCGCTGGTACGCATGAAAGACTGGCTACAGTTGCTCGGTTTTGAGCCATCGGCCGGACGCCTCGCTTGCTACAGTCCGCCTTGTGAAAGCGCCGTCTGGCAGAAGCGTTGGGGCTTCATGGAAAGCGCCGGTGATCGCTGGTGGGGCGTGGGCGGCGGCGTGTATATGCTCGAGGCCATCAAGCGCGTGCAGGGCATGCGGCTGATCGCGCCTGCGTGGAGCGACAAGCGGGTGCGCGAGCGCAAATTCGCCTCGGTCGCCAAACGCCAGGGCCAATCGATGGCGGGCACGGCAGAGGCACCAACGACCTCGCATTTGCGGCTCGTGAAGTGAGCAAGGTGACGATTTATTCCGACGGTGCCTGCAAAGGCAACCCCGGGGTCGGCGGCTGGGGCGCGCTGCTGCAATTCAGCGTCGCCGGCGGCGTCACCGAAAAAGAAATCTTCGGCGGGGAAGCCAATACCACCAACAACCGCATGGAAATGACCGCCGTCATCGAAGCGCTACGTGCGCTGAAGCGCAGTTGCGATGCCGTGGTCTATACCGATTCGTCGTACGTGCAAAAGGGCATCAGTGAGTGGATTCACGGCTGGAAACGCAACGGCTGGAAAACCGCCGACAAAAAACCAGTGAAGAATGCCGATCTGTGGGTGCTGCTCGATGATCTCGCCAAGCAACATCACGTCGATTGGCGCTGGGTAAAGGGCCATGCCGGTCACCCCGAAAACGAACGCGCTGATCAGCTCGCGAATCGCGGCGTTGAATTGATACTCTCCAGTAAATGAAAATTACATGACACGATTGGTCATTCTCGATACGGAAACCACCGGCCTTGACCCCGCACAAGGGCATCGCATCATTGAAGTTGCCTGTGTGGAAATGATCAACCGGCGGCTGACAAAAAATAATTTCCACCGACGCATCCATCCCGAACGTGAGATCGACTCGGGTGCCACGCAGGTTCACGGCATTACGCTGGAGGATTTGGAACGTGAACCGAAATTCGCCGAAATCGCAGACGCGTTTCTGGCCTACGCCGAAGGTGCCGAGTTGGTGATTCACAACGCGCCGTTCGACGTGGGCTTTCTCAACGCCGAATTGGCGCGCCTTAAAAAACCACCGATCACCCAATTTTGCAAAGTGACCGATACCCTCGCGATGGCGCGCGACATGCATCCCGGCAAGAAAAATTCGCTCGACGCCTTGTGCGACCGCTACGAAATCGACCGCAGCGCGCGCACATTGCACGGTGCGTTGATGGATGCGGAACTGCTCTCGGATGTTTATCTTGCGATGACGCGCGGGCAGGATAGTCTTGCGATCGGACTTGACGGCACCTCGGGCAACCAGGCAAGTGGTGGCGCAAAGAACGGTGCGTCCGGCGCGCTGGCCTTCGAGCGCCCCGCCAAATTGAAAGTGCTGCGCGCGAATGACGAGGAACGTCAATTGCACGCCGCGCAGATTGAGCGCATCAATGGCGCCAGCGGTGGCAAGGCGGTCTGGTCGGGATTTGAGGGTGATTGACCTGCCGCATCCCGTTTCGAATCGATTGTTGCGTGCCGAATCGCCGGCAATGCACCGAGCCTGCACGCTATCGCCCATGTTATAATTTCCCGGCTTTTACATAGCGCGCCACAGCCAGTCTTGACGCGCATTCGCAACGACTTCCATCGCCCGATGCCACTTAAAAACATGAATAAAACTGTCCTCTCGCTGGTCGCCTCGATCGGTCTCGGTGCTTTCTCTTTGGCGGCATCCGCGCAGGCACCTGCAGCCGCCGCCAAGGGCGTTGCCGCCGCCGGCAAAGCAAAAGCAGTCGCTGTCTGTTCCGGATGCCACGGCGTTCCGGGCGTGCGTACTGCCTATCCTTCGGTATACAACGTTCCCCGCATTGGCGGCCAGAACGCCGAATACATTGTCTCGGCACTGCGTGCCTACCGCGCCGGCGATCGCTATAACCAGACCATGAAGGGTTTGGCGAGTGCGCTGACGGAAAAAGACATTGTCGATATCGCCGCCTACTACGGCCAGAAATAATTCGCCCAAAACGAGCCGAAAAAAATGAAAAACCTGAAACTCATCATCGCCCTTGCCATGTGCATGCCGCTCACCGCCATGGCAGGCGGCAACGCCGAAGCCGGCGCTAAAAAAGCCGAAACGTGCAAAGCCTGTCACGGTGAAGGCGGCGGCAAGCCAATCCAGGCCGATTACCCGATCCTCGCGGGACAGCACGCCGATTATTTGGAAGCGGCCCTCAATCAATACAAATCCGGCAAACGTAAAAATGCGTCGATGAATGGTTTTGCGGCTGCGTTGAAGGCCGAAGATATCCGCGATCTGGCGGCGTACTTTGCGTCGCAGAAGTCGGATTTGAAGACCAAGTATTGAGTTGAATTCTTGGATCGAGAAAAAGCCCGCTGATGCGGGTTTTTTTATGGCGGCATTGACGTAATAATTACTGTCATTTCCGCGAAAGCGGAAATTACGGCGGGTCTTGAGACATCGCGCGTTGGAGTTACGCGCTCTTTCTTTCCAGGCAACCTAAATAAACCGCCGCGTCCGGCGCGCTTTTATTCCGCTGCGCCTGCCAAATCATTTCTGCCAGGCAATCCATCATTTCATGCTCGGCATCAGCGACCGAGCTGTATTTTTTCGTCAGCACCTGATGATGACCGCGTACACCAGCAGGTTGATCGATGGAAATCTGTTCACGTATCGCGATATGCATGCCCAGATGAAGAAATGGATTGGTCTCGCCGAATTCCGGCGGGTAATCGCGGTCACGGTAGTTCTCCAGATAGCGGTCGTGGTTCTCAAGCATCGTGTGATATTCGGGGTGCATCGCGATCACTTCCACCGTCATCGTCTCCATCGCCGATAGCGCCTCATTGGCGCGGAATTTTCGCCACGCGTCGAAGAAAAAATCACGTGTCTGATCGCGGGTGGGATTAAACATGGAGGCTCATTCGACGATCATTCAACATATTGCGCCTTTGCCTTGAAGCCGCAAATATCATAGGCGGCGCATTGCCCGCATTTCGGTTTGCGTGCGATGCAGGTGTAGCGGCCATGCAAAATCAACCAATGATGCGCATGCATGCCGAATTCTACGGGCACCACTTTCAGCAGTTTTTGCTCGACCGCGATTACATCCTTACCGGGTGCCAAGCCCATGCGATTGCTGATGCGAAAAATGTGCGTATCGACCGCCATCGTCGGCTCACCGAACGCGACATTGAGCACGACATTCGCCGTCTTTCGCCCGACCCCCGGCAATGATTCGAGCGCTTCGGGGGTGCGCGGCACTTCGCCGCCATGTTCTTCGAGCAACAATTTACAGGTGGCGATGACGTTCTTCGCCTTCATGCGGAAAAGGCCGATGGTTTGAATATAGGGGATCAACTTTTCTTCGCCCAGCGCGAGAATGGTCTGCGGCGTGTTGGCGACGGGATACAACTTGTCAGTGGCGAGGTTGACGCTCTTGTCGGTGGCCTGCGCGGAGAGAATGACCGCGATCAGCAACTCGAAAGGTGATGCGTACTGTAGATCGGAGCGCGGATCCGGATTGATCTCGCGCATGCGCCGAAAGAATTCATGGCGCTCACTGGGCTTCATTTGCCGCGCGATGGCCTTCATTGCTCACTCATTGGCGTGTTAAGCACCGCCTGTTCGCGCGCGGCGAGCAACTGTTCGCGCTCCTGCCGGTTGCGCTGTAACCGAAAATGATGTGATTGATACCGTGCGCGGGCGGCGTTTTTGTCCATCATCGCGGGATGTGCGGGATCATCCGCCATGCGGATACAATCGACCGGGCACACGGCGATGCACAACTCGCAACCGGTGCAAAGCGCATTGACTACGCTGTGCATGAATTTATTGGCACCGACGATCGCATCGGTCGGGCAGGGCGGCAAACATTTCGCGCAGCCGATGCACGCGGCCTCGTCGATCACCGCGACGCGGTGCGGCAGGTGGGGCCGCAATGCGGGATCGAGCGGCAGCACGACGCGCGACAGCAGCGCGCCGAGTGCTTTGATCCCGGCGTCGCCTCCCGGCGGGCAACGGTTGATGTCTGCCTGACCGACCGCGATCGCGTCGGCGTAGGGCATGCATCCGTCGTAGCCGCATTGGGTGCATTGCGTTTGCGGAAGCAGGGCGTCGATCTTCTCGGCAAGCGTCGCCATCGGATTCAGCACGAAAACAACACCACATCGAGGTCGCGATACGGGCGGTTCAGTTCGCGCGCGACCGCGGCGTGCGTGACTTGTCCGCCGTGGATCTGCAAACCGGCCGCAAGCCCCGCATCGTCGCGCAGCGACTGTTGCAAGCCCTTCTCGCAAAGCGCCATCAGGTACGGCAACACCGCGGCCGACAATGCGATGCTGGCCGAGCGTGGCACCGTAGCCGGAATATTGGGGACGCAGTAATGCGTGACACCTTCCTCGACAAACGTCGGCGAGGAAAGCACGGTCGGACGCGACGTTTCCGCCACGCCGCCGCCATCGATGCAGATTTCGATGATTACCGCACCGGGGCCATTGCGCGCCGTGACGGTTTGTAAATCCTGCCTTGTGATGAGTTTCGGCGTCGCGGTGCCGGGAACATTGACGGCACCGATAATCACGTCGGCGTCTTGAATTGCGGTGCCAAGTGCGATCGGGTTCATCGCGATGGTGCGCGCACTCGAGCCAAGCCGGTGTGCGAGCGCCGCCAATCGCGGGCCGTGGCGTGAAATCACGGTGACATCCGCGCCGAGCGCAATCGCCGTTCCCGCTGCGGCGGCACCCGCGTTTCCCGCTCCGAGGATGACTACACGCGCGTCGCCGATCGCGACACCGCGCCCGCCGTTCGATGTCATCAATAGATACGCTGCAATGGGAATGGAAAGCTCGCCCGAGACAACTGACATCGGCGCCAATATCGGCAGGCGTTTCGACTCGTCCTCGACCGTTTCAAATGAAATGCCGGTGATCCGCCGCGCGAGCAATTCGTGCGCCATGAACGGGTCGGCGCGAAGTTGCAGGAATGAAAACAGCATGCCGCCGGGATTGAGCAATTTCCATTCGTCGGTCTGGATTTCCTTGACCTTTACAACCAGTTCAGCGTCATAGGCGCTGGCGGCGCTATCGACGATTTCTGCGCCGGCGGCGGCGTATTCGGGATCGTGAAAACTCGCGCCGACTCCGGCTGCACATTCAACGCGCACGGTATTGCCGGCGGCGACGAGTGTTGACACTGCTGTCGGCGTCAGGGCGATTCGTCGTTCGCCGGCTTTGATTTCTTTGGGTATGCCGATGATCACAGGAGAAATTCCGCAGCCACGATGGCGCAACCCAACCCCTCATCCCGGCCTTCTCCCAAGGGAGAAGGAGAAAACCTCGCGACAAGATAGGTATCGTTCATTGCATTGTGTTTCGTTGGATGGCCTTCACCGAGTCACGTATCAGATCCGGGCCGTGATAAATAAACCCTGTGTAGATTTGCACCAGCGCGGCACCCGCATCCATTTTTTTCTTCGCATCCGCGCCTGAAGAGATTCCGCCGACGCCGATGACGGGAATATTTCCCTTCAACGCTTTCACCAACTCACGCAGCACCTCGGTGGAAGGAGAAAACAGCGGCTTGCCAGAAAGCCCGCCCGCTTCTTTCGCCAGCGGATGATCACGCACCGCGTCGCGAGAAATGGTGGTGTTGGTGGCGATGATGCCTTCGAAATTATTTGCCAGCGTCAGCGCAGCGATGTCGCGGATGGATTTCAAGTCGAGATCAGGGGCGATTTTCAGCACCAGCGGCACGTGTTTTTTGTGTTTCCTGGCGAGCTTTCCCTGCTCGGTTTTCAACGTCGACAACAGATTCTGCAATTGCTCCGCCGCCTGCAAATCGCGCAGGCCCTTGGTGTTCGGCGATGAAATATTTACGGTCACGTAGCTTGCGAATCTGTACACACCCTTGAGGCACGTGACGTAGTCGTCGACGGCGCGCTCGATCGGCGTATCGAAATTCTTGCCGATATTCAAGCCCAGTACGCCTCTGAATTTTGCGCGCTGGACGTTTGCAACAAACGCGTCCAAGCCCTGATTGTTGAAGCCGAGCCGGTTGATCAGTGCTTCGTTTTCCTTGAGGCGAAACATCCGCGGCTTCGGATTGCCCGGCTGCGCGCGCGGTGTCACCGTGCCGACTTCGATGAAGCCGAAACCGAGTGCCGCCAGCGCATCGATGTATTCGCCATTCTTGTCCAACCCGGCGGCGAGTCCCACGGGGTTGTCGAATTTCAGCCCCATTACGTCGCGCGGTGCCGAAATTTTTGTGGTCAGTAGTCGCGACAAATTCAACTTGTGGAATTTATTCAGCGCATGCAAAGCGACGTGATGCGCGACCTCGGGGTCAAGTGCAAACAAGGCGCTGCGGGCGATAGGATAGAGCACGATTTTTCTGGTCTCAGAATGAAAATGACGTTGGGCGATCTCATCGTACGCGATTGCCTCGGCCCCCGTCTACGCAGGCGGAATGGCGTGCTGTCGCGCCAAGTATCCTTTATAGCGCACCACCAACCCACCAAGCGGCATGATCGCTTCGACGAGAAATTGAAATCGTCCGTCCAATTCGGATTCTTGCCCGATGATGGCTGGCCAAAAAACCTTCGGTAGCGTAATGCCAAATACCGCCCAACGCGTTGGAATCATTTGCAGCCCCGAGGCATCGACATCCAACCTGAAATCGATACCGATCCAGCCGAATGACTCGTGCAACGTTTTTCCCCGCGACGAGAGCCGGCTGTGAAAACGGTGCGCGCCGAATTGGCGGTTCCAGGTTTCAGCACCATCGTGAATGTCGAAACGGACGCTGACTGGCGTATCCGCGGTGGCCGCAGGAAAGCGCATCATCGCGCCGATCACACGCGACAGCCAATGGGTGCCGCGTTCGACCGATCCTCGACCCGCGTAAGTCACCGATTCAGTGTGGCCGTGCAGTGCTTGAATGGTCGGCGGCATGTCCCCGTACGCGTCGCCAAGTATTGACTGATAGAGCGACTTTGCAGCGCCGCTTTGCACTCGGGACAAGGGGGCTATTTCTCGGGCGAAAGCCGCATCCAGTTCGCCCGCGTCAGTCCCTCGATCGGCTGAAAGTCGGTCTTATAGCTCATCTTGCGCGATTCCTCGATCCAGTAGCCAAGGTAGACATAGGGAAGTTTGCGACGCCGCGCCTCGGCAATTTGCCAGAGGATGCTGTAAGTGCCCAGCGACAGCCGTTCGCGCTCCGGATCGAAAAACGTATAAACGGAGGACAACCCATCGG
Organism: Betaproteobacteria bacterium; assembly: GCA_031430555.1. Classification (GTDB taxonomy): domain Bacteria; phylum Pseudomonadota; class Gammaproteobacteria; order Burkholderiales; family Usitatibacteraceae; genus UKL13-2. The sequence goes on along the minus strand of JANPBQ010000099.1, from coordinate 10,484 downwards.
CGAGTTCATCGATGATGCCAATCATGCGCAAATGCCCCTGATCGCGGAATTCCACCAGACGCGTATGCACATTGCTTTGCAACAGAAAATGCGAATACTGCTCGCGGCTGTCGTGATCCATGCCGCCGCCGGGATGGCGTATCGATTGATAGCGCCGGTACAACGCGTAATGCTCGTGTGAAAACTTGAGCTCCATCACCCGGGTCGTTAAGTGCGCATTGTTTTTTTGCGTGCGGCGTTGCGAGCGATTGGGCTTGAACTCGTCGGCGATGACGCGCACCGGTGTGCAGGCGCGGCAGTGATCGCAATAGGGCCGGTAAGTAAAGGCACCGCTGCGGCGAAAGCCTGACGCCACCAAGTGGCTGTAAGTGGCCGTGTCGATCAGATAACTGGGGGTCGCGACCTGCGAGCGCGCGAGGCGGCCCGGCAGGTAGCTGCACGGGTAGGGTGCGGTCGCGTAAAACTGTAAATTCGCAAACGGCAGATCGTTAAGCTTTGACATGCTCCGTGCGCCAAGGGGAATGCGGTTCACCGGAGTTTATCAATTTCGCGAGCCGCTGCACGAAATCTCGACGAGCGATGGGCCGCGCGCCGAAGCGGGCCAGGTGTTTGGTTTCCTGCTGGCAATCGATCAATTCGAATCCGTCTTGTTTGAGTTTTTCCACCAGCGCAACGAGTGCCACTTTAGAGGCATCGGTTTCGCGGGCGAACATCGATTCGCCGAAAAACATGCGTCCCAGCGCAATACCGTAAAGCCCGCCTACCAGTTTTCCCTCGCGCCACGATTCCACGCTGTGCGCCACGCCCAATTGGTGCAAGCGCGTGTAGGCAGCTTGCATCTCGGCGACGATCCAGGTGCCGCCATCTGCGGTGCGCGGTGCCGCGCAGCCTTCGATCACCTCGGCAAAGGCGGTATCAAAGCGCACATCAAATTTTTGCGTGCGCACGGTTTTGGCGAGCGATTTGGAATATTTGAACTCGTCAGGAAACAGCACCATGCGCGGATCGGTACTCCACCAGAGAATCGGCTGATCATCGGAGAACCAGGGAAAAATGCCGCGCGAATAAGCGGCGATTAACGTCGCCGGTTCAAGGTTGCCGCCGGCGCAGAGGAGGCCGGCCGGCTCTTTGAGCGCACGGGACACGTCGGGGAACGCGGCGGGGGAATCAAGCCAGGGGATCATCGACGGGACTGCAATCGCTTGTCAGTTATGTGGCGCAAAGAGAAGATTGGGCCCCGGAATGAATCCGGGGAGACAAGCTTTTGAAGCCAGCAATTCAAAACGCAATGTCTAGCACTGGCGAGGCGTTCCGGGTAATTGTGTCCGGAGAACCGCACGGGTGCTTGAGTTGTGTTTTTTTTCGCTATGAATCGGCTCAACACTGCGCCGTCTGCGTTGAGTAACTTGAAAGATCCAGCAAGCGCGCCGTGCCGGTGACGGCATCCTTCGCCCGCCCGCCCATTTCCATGGTCAATTTGAAATCGTACTTCTGAAAGAATTCGTTGAATTTTTCGGCACCCAGCGTGCCGACGGCAAACAATTCATCGGTCTTCGCATCGTGTTCCAACAGAATTGCGGCAAGCGGTTGTGGCGCGGGGCCGCTCAACACTTTCGCGCCGGCAAAGGGATCGTAAACGCTTTTGTCCGCGCAGCACGTGATGACTTTGCCGCGCGCGTGGGTGGCGCTGGGATTGGCGCGAAAACCGATGAAGCTCACTTGCTTGGTCGGGTAGGCGAGTTTGTGCGCGCAGATCGCGGAGTAGGCGACGATCGATTTCTTGCTGCCCACGCCGCCAGGCCAGTCGTAGGGATTGCCGGCTTCGGTCGCAAGGCCGACCTTGCCGGCGAGCGCGGTATCGAGATTCAGCAAAAAGCAAGGGGTGGATTCAAAGGGGTAGTTGAACACGTAGCTGTGATGGGCCTTCAACGATTTTGCTTTGATCGCCTTGCCGTCGGCATCCACCAGTTTCACGCGGCCGTGTTTGCGCGGCGTGAGTGGCGTTGTGGATTTCGCAACGGATTTGGCAGCAGCGGTTTTGCTGTCGGCCATCGCCGCGGTCGCAGCACATCCGCCGCAGCTGGCGGAGGCCGCCACACAGATTTCGATGAACTTGCGGCGCGTGGTTTTTGGAGGCGTTGACATCACTCAGATCACCCCTTCGAGAATTTGTACCTCCACGGTCGCACCCGCATCCACGTTGCCGACATGGTCGTGCAGCATGATGAAACAGTTCGCGTCCGACATTGATTTTAGTATCCCCGAACCCTGCTCGCCGGTGGTACGGACTTTGTAAACGCCGTCTTCCAGATATAGCACGCCGCGTTGAAATTCCGTGCGGCCAGGGGCTTTCTTGATGGCCGACGTACACACCGCTTTCAAGAGTGGCTGCACCGGCAACGGATCAACGCCTTGCAAGGTGAGCAGCGCATCGCGCACAAACTGGTAGAACGTCACCATCACCGAAACAGGATTTCCCGGTAAGCCAAAAAAATGCGCGCCGCCGATTTTTCCGTAGGCGAGCGGCCGGCCCGGCTTCATGGCGATTTTCCAGAACACCACTTCCCCCAGCTTTGCGAGCAAGGTCTTCACAAAATCGGCTTCGCCGACCGAGACGCCACCGGACGTGATGACCACATCGCCGATGGCACTCGCGTCGTGAAACGCTTTTTCCAGTAGCGCCGGATCATCGCGAATCACGCCGATGTCGATGACCTCGCATCCCATGCGCGTCAACATGCCGTGAAGGGTATAGCGGTTGCTGTCGTAGATCTGACCTTCGGCGAGCGGATTGCCGATCGAGACCAACTCATCGCCGGTCGAAAAAAACACTACACGCAGCGGCCGAACCACACCGACTTCACCGATCCCGAGTGAAGCCATCAATCCCAATTCGGCCGGACGCACGATGCGGCCCTTGGCCAGCGCCACCGCGCCGGCTTTCAGATCTTCACCGGCATAGCGCACGTTTTGGCTTTTTTTCACGCCGGTCAAAAAAGTAATTTTCTTGCCGTCGGCCTGCGCGCGTTCCTGCATCACCACCGCATCGCAGCCATCGGGCACGACACCGCCGGTGAAGATTCGCACGCATTCGCCCTTGCCGACGGGTTTGCCGAACGGAACGCCGGCGAAACTCGCACCAATTTCGGTGAGCGCCGCATTCGGGTCTGCGATGAGATCGTCAACCCGCAATGCCCAGCCATCCATCGCCGAATTGATATGCGCCGGCACATTCACGGGCGAGATGATGTCCTCGGCCAATACGCGACCGAGCGCGCTGCGAATCGGCAGTCGCGCGACGCCGGTGATCGGCATCAGAAACGAATGGATGAACGCGCGTGCTTTGGCGACCGGCATGGAATTCGGGTCGTAATCGTCGGCGCAGGAGGCTTCAGTGATGGTCAGCGGTTTGTTCATTCGGGCAATCTATGCAAAGTTAAGTGGAACGGTTTTGTCGATCGTGATTGTACCGTCTTGCCCCAGCGTGACCACCGCAAGCTCACGCAATACCGCGCGCCATTCGCCGCGAACTTCACGGTTGGCGGCGGCGGCGAGTTCGGTGAAATTTGCGTGCCACGGATTGCCCGCAATGCGACCCAGTGTCACATGCGGTTGATACTCGATGTCGTCGCGCAAATGCGCCTTCAGAACGCCGCCGTAGAGTTTATCGTGCAGTGCGACGATCGCCTCGGCCCGTTCACGCAGCATCAACACCACAAATTCGTCCACGATCCCCTCGACATCGCGAAAACTCACCGGCAGCGCCGGCCAGTTGCCCACCACGCGGCGGATGTGCGTGGCGATCTGCGTGACCGTGAGATTGGTCGGAAACGGAAATACCAGCGTTACGTGCGCCGGCAGCGCATCGGCGAGCGGATCGTGGCGTTGGCGGAACTCTTCGATGGGCGAATCGATCGGAAACGGCGGAAACCAGACAATCGCGCGGCGCGGCAAAGGTGGGCGCAGCGCGAGTCTTTGAACGTTTCGTTTCTTCCTCGGCATGCGGTCGCTGCCGGCTCAGCGCGCTTGCTCGAACGATTTCAATTCCTCGACGGTATTGATATTCGAGAACGCCGCCTCTTCATCGTCGAACGCCACCTCGACGATGTTCAACGTTGCGTACCATTTGTCGATCTTGCGTTGACCGCTTTCGAGGAAGGCCTGCAGGTGCGGGGCCAGGTTCGACTTTGTGAGGCAGAACACCGGGTGCGGCTGATCGAATGTTTTTGCCACGGCGAGGTCGGCGTGGTTGTCATGCATTGCGGTGGAAAGCCGCGCAATCAGATCAAGGGGCAGGAACGGCGAATCGCAGGGTGCGGTGGCGATCAGGGGATGCATTGCATGCGACATGCCAATGTGTAAGCCGGCGAGCGGGCCGGCAAATCCGTCGATGGCATCGGGGATCACGCGGTGACCGAGTTTTTCGTACTCGTCGATGCTGCGATTGGCGTTGATAAGGACTTCGTCGACTTGCGACTGGAAGCGTTCCAGCACATGCGCGATCATGGGTTTGCCGCGGAACAATTGCAGGCCCTTGTCGACGCTGCCCATGCGTGAGCCGCGTCCGCCGGCGAGGATGAGGCCGGTGATTTTTTCCATTCGAAAGTGGTCATTGCTCATGAAACGGTGCCCACGCCGGGCGCTCTTCGGCAAAAGAGTTCGCGTGCGGCGCGCGGTCGACCGGAGTGACAAATAGCGCCAACGGCAGGTGGAATTCATCGGCCCATTGCACGTCGCGCGATGACTCAAATGCTAGCCGCGTGCCGCAATGCGTGCAGAATTTTCGCCAAGTGTTTGGCGAGGATTCATAGTTCTTGATGAGTTCCATACCACGAGTTGTTTCGACCTGACTTTTCTTGAAGCCGATCCAGGTCACCACACCTGCGGCGTGCGTCCGCCGGCAACTTTCGCAGTAACAGTGCGCGACAAATCGCGAGGGAAACGTCGCCTTGAACTCCACCCCGCTACAATGGCAGCGCGCGATGGCAAAGGTATCCTCAGACATGCGCCGCGGCCGTCGAACGCACCAATCTCTCCGCCCCGGTAAACAACAAATAGTGTTTGTTCACCGCGCGGCCGATCATGGTAATGCCAGTTTTTTGCGCGATCTCGTAACCCATTTGCGTGAGTCCCGAGCGCGAGACCAAGAACGGAATGCCCATCTGCGCCGCCTTGATGACCATCTCGCTCGTAAGCCGGCCGGTGGTGTAGAAAACCTTATCGCTGCCATCGATGCCATCGAGCCACATGCGGCCGGCGATCGCGTCGACGGCGTTATGTCGACCGACATCTTCGACAAAGGTGAGGATGTTTTCGCCATCCGCTAGCGCGCAACCATGTACGGCACCGGCTTGCTTGTAGATCGACTCATGCAGCCGCACGTTGTTGAGCAGCGCGAAAAAGGTTTCTTCTTTCAAGCGAACGTCGCTGCGCAATTGCACATTGTCCAAATCCGCCATCAAATCGCCGAACACGGTACCTTCGCCGCAGCCGGTGGTCTTGGTGCGCTTGGCCATTTTTTCGTCGAGATTTTTCAGGCCGTTACGCGTCACAACCGAACACGCGTTCACGTCCCAATCGACCTGCACCGAGACAATTTCCTCGATCGATTCCAGCAATCGCTGGTTGCGCAAGTAGCCGATCACCAGCGCTTCGGGCGCGGCACCAAGCGTCATGATGGTGAGGATTTCGCGCTTGTCCACATAGATCGTCAGCGGATGTTCGCCGGCGATCGGGGTGGGTTTCAGCGCACCGGTTTCGTCGAAGGCGTCGACGGTGAAGGTGGAGGGGCGGGCGGATTGGGTGAGCGTGGGGCGATAGGACATTGTCATTGCAGAAAGAAGCGAAACACGATTTTTGGTGCGGCTTTCAGGGTGAAAACCCGCCGAAACGCCCGCCAGTGCTTGACTTTCACTGTCCCAGCACCTCGCGCAGCCAGACAATCAGCGGATACAAATCCTCAAAATTGCCGGACAATTCCTTCGCAAGGTCTTTTGATTTGTGTTTCTTCAAATCGATTTCAAGGAAGCTGAAATAGTGGCGGTTCTTGATCATGTCCAGCATCGGATGATCGGCGGGCAGATGTTGGTAGCCCTTCGGCGCGCGCAACATGCGGTCTTCTTCCGAGAGGCCGCCGAAGGTCGAGAGGAAGCGCTTGTTCTTCAGGAGCTTCGTTACTTTTTCGGGCTCGGCAAGAATTTCATGGCGGATTTTGTTGAGCGTATCCGGCTCGGGCATGTAGACGCCGCCGCCCATGCCGAGAATGCCTTGCGCATTGATCTGGAAATAATATCCCGGCACCGCCTTGTGGTCTTTTTTCTCCGCGATCATCGCCGAGTATTGCTTTTTGTACGGCTCCTTGTTGTGCGAAAATCGCACGTCGCGGTAAATGCGGAACAGCGATTTCTTCGGCTCGACGTGTTCGATGCGGTCATCGAATTTCGCGATGCGCTGAATGATGTCCGCGACCAGCTCGGTGAATTCCTCGCGCAGGATGTCGTAGTTCGGCTTGTTGTGCAGAAACCACGGACGATTGTTGTTTTCCGAGAGTTCTTTGAGGAATTGGAGGAGGGCGGGGATGGAGAGCCGGGAATTCGAAGGAGGCCCATTGAGGGCCTCCGAGCCGGCGAGCGCCGAGCGCGATGCTGCGCGCTTGGCAGCAGCAGGCTGAATCAGTTTCTTGTTCAAGTCCTGCTTACCCATAATTGCCTTTCAGTCCATGCGTAACGGTACAACGCAATCCAGAGCGGTACAAATAGCACAATTACTGCTGTTGCAACTGTTCCGATGATGCCAATAAACTCGATCCCGTCCCCTTCCAAATGGAAATCCGTCAACGGATCGTAGACGGAATAGAAGGCAAACGAAACCGAGGTGAAAAACACTAACTTCCATATGTTGCGACTGCCAATCTGGCGCGAAAACATAAATCCATAGAGGCCAAGCAGTTCAATGGTCGCCCAGACCGAAAAACCGAAATCTAGCAAGCTGGTCTCAAGTCCCAGTTGCGGAAACAATGAAGAAAGGAGTGGCCAAAAAAGACCAGCAATAGTTACTAACGTGAATAGAACAAAATACCCGCGCCAGAATTTCGACTGTCGCACGATCATCCGCCAATAAAACTCATCTCAACCTTCCGCGCCTTCGCGGTCTCGTTCGTACGTATCTCCGAATACCGATCCGCCCGCTGCTGCCAGATCGCCGCCAACGATTCCTGTATCAACTCGTCCGTCGCATCTCCCCGCAACAGTCGCTTCAAGTCATACCCCTTCTCCGCAAACAAGCAAGTAAATAACTGGCCATTGGTTGAAAGCCGTGCCCGCGTACATGTGCCGCAAAACGCTTCCGTCACGCTTGAGATTACGCCTATTTCTCCCTTGACATCAGAATAGCGCCAACGTTCAGCCACTTCACCGCGGTAATTCGCGTCCGCCACCACCAACGGAAACTCCGCGCTGATCCGCCGCACCACTTCCGCCGAGGGAATCACGTCGTCCATCCGCCAGCCGTTGGTGGCGCCGACATCCATGAATTCGATGAAGCGGACAATGTGTGGTGTGCCGCGAAAATGCCGCGCCATATCGATGATTTCGTGATCGTTTAAGCCGCGTTTGACGACCATGTTGATCTTCACTGGGCCGAGCCCCGCTTCCGCGGCTGCATCGATCGCTTCCAATACTTTCGCGACCGGATAATCGACATCGTTCATTGCGCGAAAGGTTTGTTCGTTTAGTGAATCGAGGCTCACCGTGATGCGCTTCAACCCGGCTTCGCGCAAGGCCCGTGCTTTCGATTTCAAGGCCGAGCCGTTGGTCGTCAAAGCGATGTCGATTCCAGGCAGCGCCTCGACCAGCATCGCGATCAATCGCTCGATGCCTTTGCGCAACAAGGGCTCGCCGCCGGTCAAACGGATTTTTTCGACGCCGAGCCCGTGCGCGATGCGTGCGACGCGGACAATTTCCTCGAACGTCAGCAATTCGCCGTGCGGCAGAAATTGATAATCCGCATCGAATACTTCCTTGGGCATGCAATAGGTGCAGCGAAAATTGCAGCGGTCCGTCACAGAAATACGCAGATCGCGAATTTGTCGACCGCGCGTATCGGCCAGCACGGCACCGACGCCGCGAGGGGCGAGCGTCGGAATGCGCAGTGAGCGCAGTTCAGCGATGGGGATGATGGTGTCTCGGGCAGTCATGGGATAAGCATAGCCCAATTGGCGTGTAAGATTCCCGCCATGGAAGAAAAGTCATTCGTAGTCGCGGTGGTGATGGAACGAATCGCGATCGTCAATCGCTGGCAGAGCGAGAAATGGCAGCTTGCCGGCGTGCTGCCCAATGATCGCCAAGCGGACGTGCCGCGCACACTCATTGATCGCGATGGGCTATTGCAGAGAATCCACCCGGGCTTTTCCATGAAGATATTCGCCGACGAGGCAGAGGGCTATTACCTGAACATCACCTCGCCCGAGCCGCGCGCTTTCGTGATGTGGCGCATGAACGAGGACGAGAGCGAGGCGCTGCCGCATTCGGTAACGCTTTCGTACAACGAGGCGGCGCGCTGGATGGATGCGCAGGAAAAAGTCGAGAGCGCGGCGATGCCGGAGAATATTTTCTCGGAGTTGGTGGAATGGGTGGAGGCGAACTATCGACCACCTGAGAAGAAGCAACGCGTCCGGCCGAAATCGTTCGAGAGCAAGGACGGTCGCTACAAGGGCAAGCTCTCGTGAGCGAGGCCAATCCACCCGGTGATTTGCCGTTTCTGTCGCGCTGGTCGAAGAAAAAGGTTGAGGCAAGCGATACGATCAAGGATGCCTCGACTGCGCCGGACATTGCAGTCGAAACAACGTCAAACCCCAGTATTGGTGCGGCGTTTGAGGCAAAAAGCCTTGAAAAACCGCTTCCAGAGCCGATCTCGCCTGCAGAGTCTGGCGGTGAGCCAGCTCAAGAACCGGATTTACCGTCGATCGACAGCCTCACCCACGAATCCGATTTCACCGGCTTCATGGGCAAGGATGTCGAGCCGGGGCTACGCAATCAGGCGATGAAGAAACTGTTCACCGATCCGCATTACCAATTTGAGCAGATGGACAAGCTCGACATTTATCTGGACGATTACTCCAAGCCCGACCCGATTCCGCCGGAAATGTTGCGGCGCATGTATCAATCTAAAAGCCTATTTTTGTTCGAAGACGAAGAAAAGGAAGAAGCGGCTAAATTGGCGGAAAAGTCGATTTCGGCAGATGTGAAGTTGAGCGTTGATCGGCCTGTCGCCACGCAACAAATTGACGGGGCCGAGAATGCTGCGTTGCCGGCTCACGCGCCTGAGGCAGTGGAAGCGGCGCTCATTGAAAGCGCCGATGCCAACGGTCAATTGCAGGCAGCGCCTGCGCCGACGATTGAAAAGCCAAAAACACCATGACGGGATGCCCGCATTTCAGTAAAAAGCAATCGCAATCAAATATCAGGTTTTCCATGGCGGGGCGTGTGCATAATGTCGTCGGAGCGCAGATGGGTGCCGGGCATGGCATGCATCTGCGAAAATAATAACGAATAGGAGCAAGCCATCATTCGCGATCAACGCGAAGTGAAGGCGGTGGCGGAAATCGCCAGCGCAACCCCCATTGCCAGGACGGAATCTTCCGAGCCGGGCCATGAAGCGTCTGTCACTCCCACGTTCGCGATCGACGCACAAGGCTGGACCGTTTCGCGACCCGGTGCCGATGCGCGGTTTCAATTGACGCTTAAAGCCAAAGTCTCCGCGCTGGAAGCACTTTCAGCGATTCCGCCATTTGCCCCTGTTGCGAGCGTCGACTACGCTTCACAGGGCATGCTGCTGGTGCTGGCCGATTCGGCGCGCGGCGCGCAGGCCATCGATGCCCTCGAAGGCAAGCTCACGATGGCAATGCTCTGGACGGCAACCGAAGCACCGCCGGTCCGTGAGGATGCCGAAATTGTGCGCGGTCAATTGCTGTCGCTCAGCGGGTATCTCGGCGCATTTCAAGCGACGTTCCAACCTGAAAACGGTGCCGCGCAAATCGCGCCTTTCGATCTAGTGCTCGATCTGCGCCGCGAACCAGCGTTCGCGATGCACCTTCCCCCGCAGGGCTATTTTCACGCCGCCGATTCGCAATCTTTCGATAAGGCCATCACCGAAATGCCGGAGATGATCGGCGAATTCGGCAAGCCGCGATACTTCGCGTACAAAGAATCGATTTGCGCGCACAGCCGATCGAAAAAAACCGGTTGCAACCAATGCATCGAAATCTGTTCGACGGCAGCGATTTCGTCGGCCGGCGATATCGTCAAGGTCGATCCCTACTTGTGCATGGGCTGCGGCGCGTGCGCGACGGTCTGCCCGTCCGGTGCGATGACCTACCAATTCCCGCGCACGTCGGATCGCGGTACGCAACTGAAAACCTTGTTGAACACCTACCGCATTGCCGCAAAAGGCCAAGGTGCGGCACCGATCGTGCTGATCCACAATGC
>JANPBQ010000098.1:0-8261 GCA_031430555.1 Betaproteobacteria bacterium | reverse complement strand
TACTGGTTTTCAGGGTGCCGCGCTCGCATTCCGTGCTTCACTCACCAACACGTTGCTGTTAATTCTCGCCGCGATTGTGACGATGTATATCGTGCTCGGTGTGCTCTATGAGAGCTACATTCATCCCATCACCATTCTTTCCACGCTGCCCTCGGCCGGCGTCGGTGCCTTGCTCGCGTTGATCGTATCCGGCACTGAGCTTGGCATCATCGCGATCATCGGCATCATCTTGCTGATCGGCATCGTCAAGAAAAACGCGATCATGATGATCGACTTCGCGCTCGACGCCGAACGCACGCAAGGCAAGCCCGCGCGCGAAGCGATTTTTGAAGCGTGCCTGCTGCGGTTTCGGCCGATCTTGATGACGACCATGGCGGCGTTGTTGGCCGCACTGCCGTTGATGCTGGGCTCGGGTGTCGGTTCGGAATTGCGCTTTCCACTCGGCATCACGATGGTGGGTGGATTGATTGTGTCGCAGGTGTTGACGCTGTTTACGACGCCGGTGATTTATCTCGCGTTTGATCGGTTGGCGCGAAGGTTTGATAAGCCAGCGGATGCGGTGCAGGTGGTTTCGACGGTGGAGGGCGACTAGTGATTCGGCATCAGGGCACCGCAAAACACCGTCCTTTCCCCGCGCAGGCGGGGATCCAAGTTCGTTCATCGCGTGATGCACTAAACTTGGATCGCCGCCTGCGCGGGGAAAGGACGGCGGCCTATACGGAATCGTTTCGGTGTACGGCTGGGTCCCCGCTGCGACCGAAGGAAGTCCCTAATGGGACGCGGGGAAAGGACAACTGAGGTGGTAAGTAAATGAACATCACCGAACCCTTCATCCGCCGCCCCGTCGCGACCACGCTGCTGACCATCGGCGTTACGCTGGCCGGCGCGCTCGCGTTCAAAATGCTGCCGGTCGCCCCGTTGCCGCAAGTCGACATTCCGACCATCTCGGTCTCGGCGAATCTGCCGGGTGCCAGCCCCGAAGTGATGGCCGCGACGGTGGCGACACCGCTCGAACGCGCCATGGGCCGTATCGCCGGCATTACCGAAATCACCTCTTCATCGTCATTGGGCAGCACCAACATCACGATGCAGTTCGAGTTGAACCGTTCCATCGACGGTGCCGCGCGCGATGTGCAGGCCGCGATTCAGGCGGCGCGCAGAGAACTTCCGACGAGCCTGCCGAATAATCCGACCTATCGGAAAGTAAACCCGGCTGATGCACCCGCGATGATTTTTGCGCTGACCTCCGACGTGCTCTCGCCGGGGCAGGTGTACGACATCGCCAATACCATCGTTGCGCAAAAAATCGCGCAGGTGAGCGGCGTGGGACAAGTCTCGGTCGGCGGCAGTTCATCGCCCGCCGTGCGGGTGGAATTGAATCCGACGACGCTGAACAAATACGCGATTGGTTTCAATGAAGTGCGCACCGCTATTCAGGCCAACAACGTCAATCGGCCAAAAGGCATCGTCGAGGACGGCGAAAAGAGCTGGCAGATTTACGCCAACGATCAGACATCGAAAGCGGCGGACTACATCCCGATCATCGTCGCGTACCGCAACAACGCGCCCGTCCGCCTGAGCGATGTCGCCAATGTGGTGGATTCCGTGCAGGACATTCGCAACGCCGGTTTTGCCAACGGCAAACCCTCGGTGGTGGTGATCGTCACCGGACAACCGAATGCCAACATTATCGAGACGGTGGATCGCGTCATGGCGCTGGTGCCGCAGTTGCAGGCGTCGATCCCCGCCTCGGTCGACCTCAACCTCGTGATGGAGCGCACCACCACCATCCGCGCGAGCCTGCGCGAAGCCGAGCGCACCATGTTGATCGCGGTCGCCTTGGTGATCATGGTGGTGTTCATGTTCCTGCGCAATTGGCGCGCCGCGCTGATTCCGGCGGTCGCGGTGCCGGTGAGTTTGATCGGCACGTTTTCGTTCATGTATCTATTCGGCTATAGCCTGGACAACCTTTCGCTGATGGCGCTCACCATTGCCACCGGCTTCGTGGTCGATGATGCGATCGTGGTGCTGGAAAATGTGTCGCGCCACCTTGAGAAGGGTGTGCCGCCGATGGAGGCCGCGTTGCGCGGCGCGCGCGAAGTGAGCTTCACGGTGGTGTCGATGAGCCTGTCATTGATCGCGGTGTTCATCCCGATCTTGCTGATGGGTGGCGTGATCGGCCGCTTCTTCAACGAGTTCGCCGTGACGCTGTCGATCGCGATACTGGTGTCGCTGATGGTGTCGCTCACCACCACGCCGATGATGTGCGCGCGGCTGCTGAAAAATCCTGTCAAGCCGATCGACGCAAAACCGCCGGGACGATTTTCGCGTTGGTATTTGGCGGCGGGTGCAGGCATCCATCGCGGCTACGAGAAGAGCCTGCGATCGGCGTTGCGATTTCCGTTCCTGATTTTTCTCACGCTGGTTGGCGCGGTCGCGTTGAATTTTTATCTGTATTCGACGCTGCCGAAAGGCTTTCTGCCGCAGCAGGACACCGGTCGCATTATGGGCTTTGTGCAGGCCGATCAAAGCATTTCGTTTCAGGCGATGCGCGGCAAGATGATCGAATTTCTCGACATCGTGCGGGCCGATCCCGATGTGGTGAGCGTGGCGGCCTTCACCGGCGGCGGGCAACGAAATTCCGGGCGCATGTTCATGTCATTGAAACCGCTGAAAGAACGCGATGCATCGGCCGAACAGATCGCCACACGGTTGCGGTTGAAGCTCGCGAAAGTGGCCGGCGCGAATTTATTCCTGCAACCGGCGCAGGATTTCCGCGCGGGCGGACGGGCCTCGAACGCCAGTTATCAATTTACGCTCCAAGGCGACGACGTGAACGAGTTGCGCAAATGGGCGCCGCTCCTTCAAAACGCGCTGCAAGACGCCAAGGAAATGACCGACGTGAACACCGATCAGCAAGTGAAGGGCTTGCAGATGAGCCTTGTCATTGATCGCGCGACCGCCTCAAGGCTGGGTGTGACGACCGCCAACATCGACGGTGCCTTGTATCTCGCCTTCGGTCAGGCGCAAGTCTCGACCATTTATTCCGCGAACAACCAATACCGCGTGGTGATGGAAGCGGCACCGCAATTTTTGCAAAGCCCGGAATCGTTGAACAGCATCTACGTGCTCTCGAACACACGCGGGCAAGTGCCGCTGTCGGCCATCGCGCGCTACGAGCCGACCACGGCGGCGCTTTCGGTCAATCATCAGGGGCAATTCGCGGCGACTACGCTCTCGTTCAATTTGGCCGAGGGCGTCGCACTCTCCACCGCGATTCAGAAAATCCGCGACACGATGACGCGGATCGGTGTGCCGAATAGTGTGACCGGCACCAATCAAGGCACCGCGAAAATATTTCAGCAGGGATTGGAGAATCAACCGTGGTTGATCTTGGCCGCCCTCATCACGGTGTATGTGGTGCTGGGTATATTGTACGAGAGCTACATTCACCCGCTGACGATTCTATCTACGTTGCCCTCGGCCGGTGTGGGGGCGCTGCTCGCGCTGTGGATGTTCAATACGGAGTTATCGATCATCGCGCTGATCGGCATTATTTTGCTGATTGGCATTGTGAAAAAGAATGCCATTCTGATGATCGATTTCGCCATCGATGCCGAACGAAGTCGCGGACTCACCGCGCGCGACGCGATCTTTGAAGCCTGCCTGTTGCGCTTTCGCCCGATCATGATGACCACGATGGCCGCACTGCTTGGCGCAGTGCCGCTCGCGATCGGTTTCGGCGATGGCGCGGAATTGCGCCGACCACTGGGCATTTCGATCCTCGGCGGATTGATCCTGAGCCAACTATTGACGCTGTATACGACGCCGGTGGTTTATCTGTATCTGGATCGATTCAGCAAGTGGTGCGGGCGGGTGTTTCGGCGGAAGGCGGCCAACACGGCGGCCGCGTTAGAGGGTTGATGAAGTTCTGCTTGGTACTCCCCAAGGTGCCGAAGCGGGCACAAACAGGCCCTTCCCCCGCGAAGGCGGGGGCCCAAGTGTTGTTTGTACGCAAGAACACTTGGACCCTCGCCTGCGCGGGGGAAGGAACATTACTTTCGAGATGTCCTACTTGATTCCAACGACATGAATTTTCGACACCCGCTATTTACCATCCTCGCCGCCTGCCTGCTCTCCGCCTGCGCGATGGGCCCCGACCACGTCCGCCCCGCGATGGACATTCCCGCCGCCTACAAAGAAACCCGCGACTGGAAAATTGCCGAGCCGAAAGACGATCTCATCCGCGGCAAGTGGTGGCAGGTATTCGCCGACAATTCGCTCAATACGCTTGCAAGCGAAATCAATGTCGCGAACCAGAGCCTGAAAGCCGCGGAGGCACGCTATCGGCAAGCGACCGCGCTGGCGCAATCGACGCGCGCCGGTTTGTTTCCCACCGTATCGGCCAATGCCGGAGCGAGCCGCAGCGCCGCGCGCGGAAGTGTCACATCCACCTCGCACACACTCGGCGCGAATGCAGCGTGGGAAGTCGACCTGTGGGGACGCGTTCGGCGACAAGTCGAATCGGGCGATGCCTCGGCCGAGGCGAGTGCCGCTGACCTGGAAGCGGTGCGTTTGTCGCTGCAATCGGAGCTTGCGGTCAGCTACTTTCAATTGCGCGTGAGCGACGAGCAAAAGAAATTATTCGACGACGCGATCGCCGAATATGAAAAATCATTGCAGTTGACCAAGAACCGCTACAACGTCGGCGTGGCTGCCAAATCGGACGTGATTCAGGCCGAAGCGCAATTGAAAAGCACGCAAGCGCAAGCGATCGATCTCGGTGTACAGCGTGCGCAACTTGAACACTCGATCGCCGTGCTGATCGGCAAAGCGCCCGCCGCTTTCACGCTGCCGCCCGAAAAATTTACCCTGACGATGCCGAAAATGCCAGCCGGCTTGCCCTCGAGCCTGCTGGAACGCCGCCCCGATATCGCCGCCGCCGAGCGCCGCGTGATGGCCGCCAACGCGCAAATCGGCGTAGCGAAAAGCGCGTGGTTTCCGGCGTTGTCGCTGTCGGCCTCGACCAGCTACGCGAGCCCGGTATTTTCGGAATTGCTCAATGCCTCCAACCGTGCCTGGTCGCTCGGCCCGCAATTGGCCCTCACGTTGCTCGATTTCGGCAAGCGCGCGGCGGCGACGGATCAAGCCATCGCATCGTGGGAGCAGACCGTGGCCAACTACCGCCAGACCGTGCTGGAGGGCTTGCAGGAGGTAGAAGACAACCTCGCGGCGCTGCGTATCCTCGAACAGGAATCGAAGGTCCAGGAAGACGCCGTACGCGCCGCGCGCGAATCGGTGGCGCTGACGATCAATCAATACAAAGCGGGAACGGTGAGCTACCTGAGCGTGGTAACGGTGCAGGCGTCGCTGTTGTCGAACGAACGCACGGCGGCGAGTTTGCTGGGGCGCCGATTGACGGCGGCGGTGGGCCTGATTCGCGCATTGGGGGGCGGGTGGAGTGCGGCGGAACTGGTGACCGCCAGCCCGCATAAATAGACGTAGATCGTTATTGGGCGCGCGTTTCTGCGTGAAAAGCCGCTGAACGCCGCGCCAGTGCTTGAGTTTACGCGGACCACAGACGCGACGGGCGATGCCGCTCTCAATGCAAATTTAACCCAGCCACGTTAGCACGGCAATTCCAAGCAGCCCTAGCCAGCCCGGATGCCTGCCTTTCGTGCCGATCAGTACTAAAAGCGAACTCGCCAGCGTTGCAAAAATTATTGCATTCTCGACAAATGCTTGAATGGGATAGTCTTCGGCAGGAAAAGCGAAGCGCAGCAACACGGCACCAAACGCCCATCCAAACACGGTGACCATGTGCCAGCTTGCCCAAAGTATCCGAACGTGACGCTCAAGAAGTAACGGCGCGCCGAAAGTCGGGACAACTCCTCCCTTGCGCATGCGACGGAAGATGAGTACCTCGCCGAGCACCGAATGGATAGCGCCGACGACGAACGCTAAAACGCCGGCGGAAAGCAAACAGGTTTGCACGAAAGTCTCAAGGTGTGATGAACGTAACGTGAGGCAAACGATCAAGGTGAACGGCCGACCGCTGTTGGCCGGTCCGATCCACCGCCGTGTTATGCCTTAAGCGCTTTGACAAACTCTTCAACAGAAACGCCCGCCTGCTTCAGTACGCCTGAGAGCGTGCCGGTTTTCAATTCGCGATGATTGGGAACTACGCAACCTTGAGACGCGCGACGGAGAACAATGTGACTGCCGCGCTGGCGCGCAACAACAAATCCGAGTCGTTCAAGGGCGCGCACTGCGTCGGTACCGGAAACAACCGGCAGACTAGGCATGCGCGCTTACGTGAAAGGTAGTGAGCAGTGAGCGACCCGTTACAGTTAACGGAAATTCCTCAAGATAAAGCTCAGTGGCGTCGCGCAAGTTCGCGAGCGCTTCTTCAACAGTTTCGCCTTGAGTAGTAGTTCCAGTTTCTGGATTCAGCGCAATAAAACCGCCTTCGGTGGCTGGTGTCAGTACAGCAGAAAGTTCCATGGTTTCTCCTTCGATAACACCAAGTATAGCGCGGTCATTTTTTTGAAGGCATAACGACCAAGGTGAACGGCCGGCCGCTGTTGGCCGGTTCGCTCGACCGCCGTGTTATGCGGCATGCTCAAGGGGAACTTCCCAGCCAGGAAAAACAAGTACGGCAGGATGGCAATTGAGCGCGCGGGCAAAGGTCTTAGCGCGTTCCACGCCCAAATTGACCCGGCCGTTCTCTATAGCCGAGATGGTCGCTTGTGGAATACCCGTCAGTTCGGAAAGTTGGCTTTGGCTCAGTTCTTGGAGTTCACGCAGAATACGCACGGATTCTCCAACCGAAACCTCGATTCGTTTTTTCGCGGGACGAAAATCCTTCATATCATGACTTTCTGTAGTCTTGGGCCGTAACTTCAACAATCTGTATCTGCAACACCTTCGCAATTACACGGTAAATCACGCGCCACTGAATTCCAAGACGAGAAGAGCGATGGCCTTTCCACTCTCCAGATAATGCCTCATCGTGAAATCCCTTGATGGCTCGTAAGCCCTGTGGCCCCGAGATTCTGGCAATGTCCTTCCATTTATCGTAACGCTTCAGGACCTCGATTGGGACACCACCAGAAAGTTGCTTGTCGACGCGACGGTGCTCTTCGATTTGCCACATGCCGTATTATGTATATATCACAAATGGTATGTCAAGCGTGGCGACTGTTTCCTGACGCATAACGATGACGTTGAGGGGCGCGCCCCACAATGCTCAAAGGATAGACGAAGGCCGCTGTTGGCGCGTCCCGCTCGAACGACTGGTTAGCCCCCACGCCAATCCCTTTTGGTTAGCCGTTCGACTGCTGCGCTGTAGATTGCACGCGAGTTGCTTGCGTCTGCCTTGGCGTTGAAGAGATCGTGGATGTGCTCAGCGACGACAGAAGCAATTGCGTGAACGGCTTCATGCCGGCTCAGTCCTTCCCCGGTGAGACGAGCAATTGCGCGGACGGTGGGTTCAAGGTTTTCGGCAATCTGATTTTCGACGATTGCGTGAAAGACAGCGTGAGCCTTAAGGTTTGGCAGTTCAACACGCGCCTGACGATGATGTTCTTCTGCAAGCTGGATTCGTTGTTGTTCGTCGAGTGCGAGCCATTCCGTTGGGTTCGGTGCATGGTCTGGATCGTAAGAATTCACAACACTCTCTCTTAGGGCTAACGTTCGAGGTAAGGGGCGGCGCGCTTTTGCGCCGTCCCGCGACCAAAGGGAGCGAACTTGACCGAAATGTTAGGTCTCACGCAGCTTTGCCTCATTGTGAACAGCTCGCGCAATCCTGCCTAGAACCGGCACCCAAGCGAGCGTTATCTCAACCATGGCAATCGTTAGCCAAATAATTGGCCATGCGGTGCAGGGTTTAATATGACCAAACTCCATGCATAGGCGACTTGTTGGGCTATCAACTGAAAGAATGAGAATTTGTGGGATAAGCGCGAGCAACCAAAATACTGCGAAATAAAGTATTCGCGAGTACACAAATAGTGAAATGCCACCTGCAACCACGATGAGAATGCTCCCAAACTTTAGCGCGGTGCCCAGTCCTGTCCACCAACTTGCGTCATCTAGTATGAATAGGCTGATCATTGAGATCTAACGATTAGCGTTTATCTGTCGCGTCACCGATCTGATTTGAAACACGAGTGCCTCCGCGACAGATAAACCAAGTTGGACGAAACCGCTACGGGGACGGTGCCGATAGGGGATTAAATGTTGCCACGACCCTGATGGCA
>JANPBQ010000097.1:0-31200 GCA_031430555.1 Betaproteobacteria bacterium | reverse complement strand
TTCGCTCGTCGCCGTCACGGTCTCGTCGAATTCACGCCACGCCAGCACGCGTCGCGTCGCGCTGTCGACCAGATACACGCGCAAGGTAAATTGCACGCGGCTTGGTCCGCTGCCGAACACCTGTTGCAGCCGGACGATTTCGGTATCGAGCCTGATGTCGCCGGCGGCAAGGCTGGGCGTCGGCACCACGGCGCGGAAGATGCCCGCATTCGAGACAGCGGCGACGATCAGCGGTGCCAGCATGCGCGCGGGCGTATCGATCCATTCATTGTGTGCAAAATAGTTGAGCTGGTGCGATTCGCGGGTGTAAATGATGCGTTGGCTGTCAAACCCTGCAGCGGCGCGCGGCGGGTTGATCACGAGCGTGGGCGCGTTCTCTGCGGGATTCACGCCGCCGTTTGCAGAGGGCAGCGTGGTCGGCACATTTGCCGCCGCGCGATCCAGTGAATAGAAAGTCGGCTGCACAGGGGGCTTCGGCAGCAATGACGCGCAACCGGCGGTGAACATCAGGATCATGCCGATCCACGCGCAGCGGAATAAGGAAATACGCAGCCAATTTTTCATGATCATTTTGGTTTCATGGTTGATTCTCCCGGCCCATCCGGCACCGGGCTGCGGCCAAAAATAACGCTCGACGGATTGCGTTCGGTTTGCTCGCTCAAGCGTCGCAGCGATGCCGAGAGCACACTCAATTCGCCCAGCAGACGATCCAATTCCGGCAGCGTTTCGCCGGTGAAGCGCTGCAAGTCCGCGCCCACCGCATTGACGGTTTTTCCGGCACTCTTGCTCGCCACGGCAGCCTCATTGCCGAGCTTCTCAACGGCATCGGCCCCGCGCCCGACGCGCTCGATCACGGGGCCTAACTGCGCGGTGACGCGCGCACTGTTGTCGAAGGTGCGCGCCGCGTTGGCAAGGGCCGCGTCAATGGCGTCTTTCTTCAACGCGAAAGTGCGCGACACGGCGGCAATATCGGCCAGCGTGCTGGTGAATGCCGCCTGATTTTCATCGCTCAACAGTGCCTCGATGCTGGTCGACATGCGATCCAGTTTCTCCAGCGCGGTGGACAACACGTTCTCCAGACGCGCGCTGAGCGAGGGCTTGGTCGCGATTTGCGGAATCTGTCCTTCGACCGTGGCAACCAGCGGAGCCGCATCGCGCGCGCCACCACCGAGTTCAACGTAGGCAATTCCCGTCAAGCCTTGTGTTTTCAGGACAGCGAACGTATCGACCTTGATCGGCGTGCCGCGCTCGATGGCAAAAATCAACTGCACCAATTCCGGGTTGGCCGGATCGAGCCGGATGATGCGCACCTTGCCGACTTCCACGCCGTTGTACTTGACCGGCGCATTCAGATTGAGGCCCGATACTGATTCCTCCATGATCGCCAGAAACAAATCGTACTTTTTCTGAAAAGCGCCGCCCGAGGCGAGCCACAGCACGATCGCGATCAGGACCGCACCGAGGACGAGGACGAAACCGCCGACCAGCGCATAGTTCACTTTGGTTTCGATGATGACCTCATGTTTTTCATGCCGCGACCGCGCGACCGACCACGCCTTTTTGTTGCGCCACGGCGGTTCTGCCGCGCGGGCCGTCAAAGAATTGGCGGATATCCGCGTTGTCCATTTCCTTCAGTTCCGCCATCGAACCGATACCTTGTACCTTGCCTTGCCCGAGTACCGCCACGCGGTCCGCGACCTGCCACAGCAAATCGAGATCGTGGGTGATGATGACGATGGTGAGCCCGAACAAATCGCGCAGCTTCAACACCAATTCATCAACCCCATCGGCACTGACCGGATCAAGACCTGCCGTCGGTTCATCGAGAAACAACAACTCGGGATCCAGCGCCAATGCACGCGCGAGTGAGGCGCGCTTTAACATGCCGCCGCTCAATTCGGACGGATACAGCCCGCCGGCTTCCGGCTTCAACCCCGCCATGGCAAGTTTCCACGCGGCGATCTCGTCGATCAGGCCATTGGCAAGATCGGTATGCTCACGCAGCGGCAAACCGATGTTTTCCATCACCGTCAATGAGCCGAACAGCCCGCCATGCTGGAACAAAACGCCCCAGCGTTTTCGCAATGCGAGGGCGGCGTCTTCACTGAGATTGCTCAAATCGTCGCCGAGCACCTTTATCGATCCCGCATCAGGGCGATGCAGCAAAATCATTTCACGCAGCAAGGTCGACTTGCCGGAGCCACTGCCGCCGATGAGCGCGAATATTTCCGCGCGGCGCACCTCAAGGTTGATATCGGTATGCACGACATGATCGCCAAAGCGCGTCGAGACACCGGCAACCTCGATGACGACCTCGCCGACTTTTTCCCCGGTTGTTTTCGCGGTGGCCTGCATGACTTCCATCACAAATCCAGCGCGCTGAAGGCAATTGAGAACAGCGCATCGGCAACAATCACCAGAAAGATCGACTGCACCACGCTGCGCGTGGTCTGGCGGCCGACGCTGTCGGCGCCACCCTTGGTGCGAAAGCCCTGAAAACAACCGACGATGACGATGATGGCGGCAAACACCGGCGCTTTGCCAATGCCGACCATGTACGCCGTGACACTGACGGCCTTGGTAAAGCGATCCAGAAATTCGCCGTAGGTCACGCCGAGTTGCGATTGCGCCATGATCATCCCGCCGATCACGCCCAGCACATCGGCGAACGCCGTCAGGAGCGGCATTGCGATCACCAACGCAATGATTTTGGGCAGCACCAGTAACTCCATCGGCGCAATGCCGAGCGTGCGCATGGCGTCGATTTCTTCGGTCACGGCCATCGTGCCGATTTGCGCGGCGTACGCGGAACCGGAGCGCCCGGCGATGATGATGGCGGTGATCAGCGGCGCGAATTCGCGCACCATGGACAACCCCACCAGATCGACGACAAAAATATTCGCGCCGTATTGCTTCAATTGATCGGCCCCCTGATACGCGACCACCACACCGAGCAAAAACGACAGTAGCCCGACGATTGGAAGCGCATCGAATCCGGCGGTGCGAATGTTGAACAGGATCGGCCGCCAGCGAATCCGCTGCGGGTGCCGGATGCAGCCGACAAAGGCCATCGCCGTTTCGCCGACGAAGGCAAGCAGCGCGACCGATTGTTCATATACCGATGCCGCGCTTTGGCCGATATGCGCAAGCACGCCGACTGGTTTATCGGATTTTGTCGGTGCTTCCTTGGCCTGTCCGGCCATCTGCTCCGCGACCACCGCGAGCAACTTGGCGAATTCCGGACGCAGGCCTTGCACCTTCAGCGCGATGCCTTCATCACCCAATCGCAACAACAATTTTTGCAGCACCCAGGCACCCGCCGTATCGAGCGCTTCAATGTTTGCGCCATCGGCAACGACATCGGATTTTGCGGTGGTCCGCAGCGCCGCGAGCTTGTCCTGAATCGCGCCGATTCCGCGCACGGTCCAATGGCCGGACAGCGCAAATTCAGTTGCGGTCGGCTGATCGATTGAGGCAAGTACCAGCGGCGGAGTGTCCATGGATGCGCGCAGTGTGGCGGGATTGCGCCGCGCTGTATGTGCGAGAGCGCACATGCGGGAGGTGGCAAAAATTCGGGATGGGTATTGATGCGGCTATTGAGTAGGTCAATCACTACCCTTTCCCCGCGCAGGCGGGGATCCAATTTTCGCTTTTCAAGATAGACCAACTTGGATCCCCGCCTGCGCGGGGAAAGGGGTAACCTGGCGCATAGAGTCAAGCACTGGAGCGGTGTTCAAGAGGTTTTTGGTCGGAAAGGCGCGCCAGCGCTAGCGTTGCACTTAAAACTTGAAACCGCCTGTGGTCACCAAGTCCGCGAGCAGTGGATCATTGAATCGCAACCACCATTGCGCGAGTTACCCGCTGGCGATAAACGGTGGTGAATCGGCACCCAACCACGCGGCGGGCATTTCGACCACGACCGGGGCCATGCAGGGCGGTGCCAATGAGGCGCAACCATGGAGTATCGACGTTGTCAGCAGCGCCATGAGCACTGCGCGCAATGGGCGCAGTGGAACCAGCGCGCGATCGATGCGTTTGTGGAAGCAATGCTCAACGCTTATGGTGGTGCGCAGTGTTTTCATTGAACTCCATGTGCGCGCGATACCCGGCGGCGGCAGTGACGCGACACGCATGTTGCGTCGGTATAGACGAAAGAGTCTGTGCGCTGGGGTACCTTGCCCGTTGCTGCACCAGATCGATTCACGCGGCAATGTTATCCACCGCACAGACCAATGATTGGCTGACTTGTAGCGTTTAGCGTTCGGTGCGCACGCTGGCTTCGTCGGCAAATTGCGCGCAACGTCAGGGGCAACTCTATCCAATGAAATACAAAGACTATTACGCGATCCTCGGTATCGAGCGCGCCGCCGATGCGGATACGGTCAAGAAGGCGTACCGCAAACTCGCGCGAAAATATCATCCGGATGTCTCCAAAGACCCGAAAGGCGAGGAGAAATTCAAGGATGTGGCAGAGGCCTACCAAACACTCAAAGACACTGAAAAACGTGCGGCTTATGACCGGCTTGGCAGCCACCAATCCGGTGAAGATTTTCGGCCTTCGCCGGATTGGGGCCGCGAATTCAACACGCAATTCAACAATGGCGAGGCGTCATTTGAAGGCGTCGATCTGGCGGATTTGTTCGCGCAGTTTTCGCGTGGTCACGCTGGCGGAGGTGCGCACGTCAATCGACCGCAACATGGCGAAAACTTTGACGTCATCACTGAAATCAGTTTGGAGGACGCCTTCAACGGCACACAAGTCACGCTGAATTTGAGTGTGCCGGTATACGACGAACACGGGCGAATGCGCCGCGAGCCCCGCCATTTCGAAGCGAAAATTCCCAAGGGCGCCAGCGAAGGGCAACGGCTGCGTTTGCGCGGTCAGGGCGGCAAGGGGCTACACGGCGGACGCGATGGTGATTTGTATCTGACCATCAAATTGAAACCCCATCCACTTTATCGAGTCGATGGTCACAACCTGTTTATCGATTTGCCGTTGACCCCTTGGGAAGCCGCACTCGGCGCCACTGTCGAGGTGCCGACATTGGCCGGTGCCGTGAATTTGAAGGTAGCCCCCGCGACCAACAGCGGGCAACCGCTGCGACTTTCGAAACGCGGTCTGCCCAAATCCGCCGGCGGCGAAGGCGATCTTTACGCGATGGTGAAAATCATGTTGCCGCCTGAATTATCCGAGCGCGAAAAAACGCTGTTCCGCGAAATGGCCGACGCGTCAACGTTCAATCCGCGCACTCATTTCATTGAGGGGAATGCCCATGCAAGTTGATGCGTCCCAACCCCAGCCGGTGTCGCTGTGGCTGGATGAATCGCAAACGGTATCGATCGATGAACTGATTGCAATTTCGTCATTGAGCACCAGCGATGTGATCGAACTGGTGGATGCCGGTGCGCTGGTGCCCACCGATGCCGGTGCGGCAGCGTGGACTTTTCACGCGGGTTACGTCGTCACACTGAGGAAAGCAAGCCGTCTGCGCGATGATCTTGAACTCGACATCCACGCGCTCGCATTGGCGCTCACGTTGCTTGAGCAGATTCGCACGCTCGAAGCCGAGCTATCGCATTTGCGCGCGCAGCATACGGCGAACCGGTTCTACTGAAAGCATCGATGCAGCGACGAAAATTTTTGCGCGCGGTTGGCTGCTTGCCGGTCGCGGTGGCAACCATCGCATCAACCGTGTCGGCCGAATCAACCGCGCCAACCGCCACACCCGCAAAAGCCGACAAACGCAAACGCCGCGTCGGCATTGCCTTTGGCGGCGGCTCGATGCACGGCATTGCCCATGTCGGCGTGTTGCAGGCGTTGAGAGCAAAAGGACTCGAATTTCAGTTCATCACCGGCACCAGCGCCGGTGCCATCATCGGCGTGCTCGCGGCGGCGAAAATGTCGAACGGCGAAATCGAGGCGATTGTGCGCCGCGTCGGATGGCCGGGCATCAAAAACATTTCATGGTCCGGCAAAGGGCTGATGCAAAACACCAAATTGCAATTGCTGATCGATGGCGCGCTCGACAATCGGCGGCTGGAGCAATTGCCGGTGCCATTCGGCGCCATCGCCACCGACGTCGCCACCGGTGCGCGCGTCAATATCCGCAAAGGTTCGGCCGGAGCAGCCATCAGTGCGTCCTGCGCGATACCGGTGATGTTCGAGCCGGTCAAAATCGACGGGCGCGAAATGGTCGATGGCGGATTGACCGAACCGGTGCCGGTGATCGCGTTACGCGAAATGGGGGCGGATATTGTCATCGGCGTCGACGTCGCGTTTCGGCCGGGCGAAGAGCCGTTTCAAGGGCTGACCGGCGTTGCGTTTCAAACGATGCACATCATGGCAAACGCGTTAATCAACGAGCAACTCCCGCGCGCCGACATCGCGATTCGCATGAATGTTCACACGTTGATCGGTCAGGCCAATTCGCACGAGGCGCTGATGGCGGCGGGACATGCGGCGGCGATGAAGGCGTGGCCTAAGTTGGCGGCGATGTTGGGGTGATAGTCCGTTACGTATCACGCCAATGCCCGCTTAAGAGCACGTAGATCGCCATTTGGCGGGGCGTTCGGAGCAAAAGTGGTCGGAGACGTCCGCCCGCAATTGAGTTGTCACAGCCATCGATTTCGCGATCAGAGATTTCACTTCGAAATTCGACTTCACGATATGGCGGCGTTCTTGAAGCAATCGACGAGCAAACGAATGCCAATCGATTATCATTCTGTTGCAGGTGGATTATTAGCAATACCGACTTCTTTTTCCATGCATTGCCTATCAATTTCGGCAGTTGCCTCGCAATCTAAGTCGCATTGAATGAGTGCTCTTGACCGACTTGATTGCAAGTTTGTCAACTGTGTGCAACTCAACTTTCTTCATATCGAGTGACCTATGGCGAGCGCCAAAACCAGTGTGAAAACAATTAGGGCAGAAAAAAAAGTCTCTCAAAAAACGCTTGCCCCTGTGAAGCTGGCCAGATTACGAAAAACCGCCATGGACTACACCGCAACGCCCTCTGCCACAGTGCTTGTTGCCGAACAAAAACGCGCCGCATCCCCCATTTATCTCGAGCAGGCGGAAATGTTTGACAGTCCGGCGATTCTTCCTCGCACCCGAAGCGCAAAACGAATCGCGTTTGGTTGGTACGGCGGAAAGTTCAGCCACTTGGATTGGCTT
This sequence comes from Betaproteobacteria bacterium, assembly GCA_031430555.1. GTDB lineage: Bacteria > Pseudomonadota > Gammaproteobacteria > Burkholderiales > Usitatibacteraceae > UKL13-2. The sequence continues at coordinate 24,026 of JANPBQ010000097.1, read as the reverse complement.
CTCCCGTTGTTGCCTGCCGCCCATCACTATTGCGAGCCCTATTCCGGATCGGCCGCAGTGTTGCTGAATCGCGCGCCATCTGCCGTTGAAACCTATAACGATATCGACGGTGACGTTGCCAATTTTTTCCGTGTGTTGCGGGATCGTGGTGAAGAGCTTATTCGGGCCATTGCACTCACGCCGTTTTCGCGAGAGGAATTTCATTTGGCGATCGTCAGCGTGGAGCAGGGTATTTCGGACGTTGAACGCGCGCGCCGCTTTTACGTTCGCGCGCGTCAGGCCAGAACGGGTTTGGCCCAAACGGCGACGATAGGAAGATGGGCTAACTGCAAAAACACCAGTCGAGCGGGAATGTCAGGCGCGGTATCGAGATGGCTTGGCGGCGTGGAAGCGCTTGAGGGAATTGCCGCGAGACTGTTGCGCGTTCAGATTGAAAATCGGCCGGCCGTAGATGTGATTCGCTTATACGATCAGAAAGACGCATTGTTTTATTGCGATCCGCCATACCTGCATGAAACGCGTGGCGATTCAAAAGCATATAGTTTTGAAATGACCGAGACACAACATTGGGAGTTGGCCGAGACGGTTGCCCAATGCAAAGGGAAAGTTGCCGTGTCAGGGTATCGATGCGACCCAATGGATACCTGGTACAAAGGCTGGCGTCGTTTTGACACGCCAATGAAATCAATTCATTCGACAAAGCAGCTAAGACAAGAATCCGTCTGGATGAATTATTAAGTTATGGCAACGCTTGAATATGAAAAAGCCGCCACACTTTTGGCGGACTTGTTTTCCGATGCCGAAAGAAAACAGCAAGAAGGCAAAACAACTGCAATATCCAAGTCGGTAGTCGAGTTTGCCGATTTACTTTTTGCGTCGGCGACACAGTCATACCGTGAAGTCTTGCTCGGTTGTTGCTTGGCACGTCTGCTCGATGCATCGATCGACATCAGGCAACCCTACGTTGGACAGAGCGAGAACGCGTTCAACGGACGCACACTTGACGAAAAAGTGGTCAATCCGTTTTTGCAGGATCGGTTAATTCCCTGCTCAAAGGGGCCGTATCTGGCAAGTTTTCGGCGCAACGTACAGTTCGTTCCCGAGACGGCAAAGGGTCTGCGCGACAAGGCGGGCTATGAGGCGCTACTTGGCTATATTGGCGTTCTGGAAAACGCCAAAGCGATTGATGCAAAAAATCTGATTGTTTATCTCTTGGGCAGATTCATTGAATTGCGCAACCGTTCACAGATTGCGCTCTCCCAGATTAGTCGACTGAGCCTCGATCAGTATCGAGAGCTGCTTCAAGTTCTATTGCAAGTGCAGAGCGGCGGTCTTCTGCCGGTTCTGCTTGTCGTTGCCATGCTGAGAACCATCAAGTCTTGCTACGGACTTAAATGGGACGTGCAATTTCAGGGCATCAACGTTTCTGATAAAGCGTCCGGTGCCGGAGGCGATGTAACGGTTAGCCTTGGCGGTGAAACTGTTTTGGCAATCGAGGTGACCGAAAGACCGATTGAGAAGTCCCGGGTGGTTTCCACCTTCAATACCAAAGTAATTCGAGCAGGCATTCAGGATTATTTATTCGTTTACTCAAGCGCCATCCCGAGCGAGGATGCGCGCAAAGTTGCGCGTACCTATTTTTCACAGGGCCACGAGATAAATTTCGTTCAGGTAAATGAGTGGATTTTGAACAATCTGGCCACGATTGGTGCCAAAGGCCGCGCGCTATTTACCAAGGAAGTCTTGGGATTGCTTGGGTCTAAAGAAGTTCCGGCAACTGTCAAGATCGCATGGAATGACATCGTTCGAGAAATAGTGAACCAATAGCGAGATAGTTTGTTTCGCGCGGTTTAAATACCCGCATATTCAATCGTAGATCGCCATTTGGCGGGGCGTTCAGAGCAAAAGCCGTCTGAAAAGCGCGCCAGATATAGGGTTATCTCTGCGCAAATGCGGCCTTTCAAACTACCCTACCTTCGTCATATACCCCATCCACGGCCAATACGACAGCGCAAATACCACCAGCAGCACCATCGCCGCCAGCGTGATCACGAGGCCGGTGCGGATGAAGTCGCGGGCGTCAAACGTATCGGTGCCGTAGGCGATCATGTTTTGCGGCGCGTTCACTGGCAGGATGAAGCCAAAGCTCACGACAAATTGCAGCAACATGGTCATGCCGATGACATTGATGCCCGGTGTTTGCACGGCGCCGAGTACGCTGATGATGATGGGAATCATGGTCGAGGCGAGTGCGGTGGCGCTCGCGAATCCCAGATGAATCACGATCAGGAAAAGTGAGAGCAGCATCAGGATCGCGAAGGCGCTTGCTTGTTGCAATCCGAGGTTGGCGACGATCAAATTGGCGAGCCAGCCGGCCGCATTGGTTTTCAACAGCGCCGTGCCGACACTGATGCCGACCGCGAAAAGCACGACGGTGCCCCACGGAAATCCGCGTTGCGATTCCTTCCAGTTCATCACGCCAAAGCGCGGCAGCATCATCAGCGCAATGGCGACGATGGTGGTCGATGAGGTGTCGAAATTGTGCAACATTTTCTCGGTCGCCCAGAATCCCAGCAACACCAGCACGATCACCAGCAGTTTCCATTCATTCGCGCTCATCTTGCCGATGGCATTGAGCTGCTCGCGAATGGTGGCCTGCCCACCGGCGATTTCCGCCATCTCCGGTTTCATCATGCGCGTCATGATGAAGTACACCGCCACACTCATGACGGCGGCAAACGGCGCGCCGGCAACGAACCATTCGAGCCAGGTGATGCTGGTCTGAAATTGCTTTTCGATGAAGCCGATGGCGACCATGTTTTGCGCGGCGGCCGTTTTGATGCCGACGTTCCAGACGCTGGCGGTTTGCGCGGCGGTGATGACCAACAGCCCGGCAAAGCGGCTGCGTTTATCCACTTTGAAGGCTAAGATAAAGCCCATCATGATCGGCACCAGACACGCAACGCGGGCCGTGGTGCTGGGCACAATGAATGAGAGCAGGAAGCCGACGAACATGGCGCCGATCACAATGTGATTGGTGCGCGCATCCACTTTTGACAGCACCACCAGCGCAATGCGCCGGTCGAGGCCGGTCGCGGTCATCGCCGCCGCAATGAAGCACGCCGCCGCCACCAGCGCCACCGCGCTATTGGAAAAACCCGTCAATGCCAGATTGAGCGCGGCCCCGGTGCCCATGTCGGCAGCGGTCGGCTTGGCCGCATCAGGCACAAAGGCCAGCAGAAAAATCATCAGTGCTGCGATCACGACCGAACTCACTGCGTAGTCGAGCGCTTCGGTCATCCAGACAATCACCGCGAACGCCAGGATGCCCAGCATGATCTGACCGGCCTCAGGCAAACCCTCCGGCTTCGGCATCAATATGATGGCAATCAATGCCACCAAGGCGACGAACAACCCGCCGCGTTTGATGATGTCGCTGCCGGCACCGGCATGCGTTGATACTTGAATCGGCGGCGTGTTGACAGCATTCATATGAAATGTTCCTTGTGCGTGCGAAAACAAAACGATGCGACCTGTGGCGAAACCGGATATTGATGTCGCGCAAACTGTCTCGTCATGCGTTCGGCGCGCCGAGCATGCCGCTCCGATTGCGCCAAACACTCAATAGCTCCATGGTGACTGTCAGCGCCACCGGGCCGAGGATCAATCCCGCCGCGCCGAACAACATCAGGCCGCCGACCACCGACATGAATGCGAGCACGGTATGCAATTTCAGCCGGTTGCCGACCAGCACCGGACGCATCAGGTTATCGATGGTGCCGACAACGAACATGCCCCATACGGTGAGCGTCGCGGCGTCCACCCAGTTGCCTTCGAGTGCGAGGTAGGTGGCCGCAGGCATCCACACCACAAACGCCCCCAACACCGGCACCACCGCCAGCAACGCCATCACCACGCCCCATAGAAGCGGTGCCGGCAATTCCAGCCACCAGAACATCAATCCACCCAGAAATCCCTGCACAGCGGCGACCGCGAGTGTGCCGTAGACGGTCGCATAAATCGTGTCGCCGATGCGCTTATACAAATGATCCATCTCTACCGCTGATAGTGGCGACAAGGCGCGCACCGCATCGAGTGCGGCCACGCGATCACGCAAGAAAAAAAACAACAGGTAGAAAGTAAGGCAGACACCGATCAACTGCATGACCGACCCTTTGACAATCGATCCTGCGGTCGCACTCAGCCAGGTAGTGAGTGCCTTCAACGCGCCCGGCAAGTCGATCCGCTGCTCGATGGTATCCACGATTCGCGCCAATTGCGGCGTGCCTTCCAGCGTGCGCCGCCACTCGCCGGATTTAACCTTGGCCTCGATTTGCTGTGCGCTGTTGGCGGCTTGCACGATCAGTTGTTCACCGACGAACGTCAAGGGCACCACCACGATGACACCAATGGCGAGTGTGGTGAGCGCCGCCGCCAAACTCGCGCGTTTCAATTTGCCTTCCAGCCATTTTTGCAATGGCGTAAACAACACCGCCAACACCATCGCAAACGCCAACGCCGCGACGAACGGTGCGGCCAACCGGACACAGAGATAGATGCCCAGTGCGGTGGCAACAATGAGTACCAGGGATTGAATACTGGCTGGCGACAAGCGCGCATTGATGGCGGGCGCAATGGGTGGTGTGGGTGGTGTGGGTGGGTGAGGGTTCATGCGTGATGGGCCTTTGCTGGCGTGATCGATAAATGACGGCGAACGAGTTTTTCCAGCTCGCTCACCCACAGCACTACACTCGCCATCGCGGCGCAGACCAGCCACTGATCCAGAGTCAATGAAGCGGTGCCAAAAGCGACATTGAGAAACGGCAGGTGCACCACCGCAACCTGCAACAGCGCCGACAGCGCGACCGCGCTCCACAGCCACGCGTTGGTGAAGAGATTTGTAAACGCACTCGCCATTGTCGAGCGCGCCGTAAAACAAGTGAACAAACTGGTGAACACCAGCACCGTAAAGCCGGCCGTGCGCGCGGTGGTGAGGTCATAGGTACCTTCCATCAATCCGCCGGGCAGGTACATATCCATCGTCAGCAGCGTCACCACGGCAATCACCACACCGGTTTGAATCACATTCACCCACATCGCGGTGTCAATCAGGCGGTCATTCATGTGGCGGGGTTTGTCCGCCATCAGGTCGTCGATGGAAGGGTCCACGCCCATCGCCAACGCGGGGCCTGAGTCGGTGATCAGATTGATCCACAGGAGCTGTGTGGCCAGCAGCGGCAACACCACCACCGCGCCCGCAGTGTCCGCGCTGCCCACGTCCTTAAGTCCAATCAACCCCGCACCGATTACGCCCAAAAATACCGTCAAAACTTCCCCCATGTTGGTCGACAGCAGATAGCGCAAAAATTTCCGGATGTTGTCGAGAATGCCGCGCCCTTCGCGCACCGCTTCGACGATGGTGGCGAAATTGTCGTCGGCAAGAATCATCTTGGCGGCTTCCTTCGTCACTTCGGTGCCGGTGATGCCCATCGCCACGCCGATGTCCGCCGTTTTCAGTGCCGGCGCATCGTTGACCCCGTCGCCGGTCATCGCGACGATGTTGCCGTCGGCCTGCAACGCCGCCACAATGCGCAGCTTGTGCGCCGGCGACACGCGCGCATACACCGAGGTGGTGCGCACGGCTTGGTTGAAGGCCGCATCATCCAGCGCATCGATCTCGGCACCCGTCAGCACGATGGCGGCGGAATCGATAATGCCAAGGTCGGCACCGATGCGCGCCGCCGTGCGCGGATGGTCGCCGGTGATCATGATCACGCGGATGCCGGCGCGGTGCGCCTCGCGAATCGCGACCGCCGCTTCGGGCCGCGGCGGATCGATGATGCCGACGGTGCCGACGTAAATGAGATCGCGTTCCAGTGCCGCTGAAATGGTCTCAGCTTCACCGGGATCGAGTGGACGGTAGGCCACCGCCAGCGTGCGTAGTGCGGCGTCGGAGAGTGTATCGACATGGGCGAGGATGCGCGTCCGCCATTCATCATCGAGTGCCACGGTGTCCTGCCCGACGCGAACCCGCGTGCAGCAGCCAATCAGCACATCCGGCGCGCCCTTCGTGACCACCACGAGCGTATCGTTGAGCGCATGGTCGCGCTCGATCGACGACATCAACTTGCGTTCGGAGGTGAACGGAATTTCGCCGACCCGCTCGAAACGTTTCTCGCGGTGCTCGGTCACGCCGAGCTTGCGTTCGGCGACCAGAAACGCCGCCTCGGTCGGGTCGCCATGAATTTCCCATTTGCCGTCCGCCCCGGTTCGCAAGTCTGCATTGCCCGCGAGACTGCCGCCGCTCAACACCACGCTTTGCTCGCTGTGCAATGGGCCGGCCGAAATCCTGATGCCGTCATGCTCGATTTGCCCCACCGGCACATAGCCCACGCCGGTGATATGCGTATCGCCGGACGCCGTGATCACGCGCTCGATGGTCATCTCGGAACGGGTCAGGGTGCCGGTCTTGTCGGTACAGATAACAGAAGCGGAGCCCAGCGTTTCGACCGAGGAAAGATTCTTGATGATGGCATGGTGTCGGGCCATTCGCTGCACACCCAGGGCCAGCACCACCGACAGAATCGCGGGCAATCCCTCCGGCACCGCCGCCACCGCCAGCGCAACACCGAGCAACAACACGTGAATGACATCGCCAGCGCTCTTGATGTTCGATACCAGCAGGATGGTGCCCACCACCACCACCGCGATGATGACGACCGCAATGCCCAGCATCCGCCCAACGTGGCCGATTTCTTTTTCCAGCGGCGTTGGCGCATCGATGGTTGCCTCGAGCATTTCGGCGATTCTGCCCAGCTCGGAATCCATCCCGGTTGCCGTGACCACGGCGCGCGCGGTGCCCTGCGCGACGGCGGTGCCTTTGAAGACCATATTGAGCCGGTCGCCGAGTGCGGTCGGGGCCGGCAAGGTGGCGGCATCTTTATGCGCCGCTTCGCTCTCACCGGTGAGTGAGGCTTCCTGCACCCGCAACGACGCCACCTGCACCAGACGCGCATCCGCGCCGACCGCATCACCCTCGCCCAGCACCAGTAGATCGCCGCGCACCAATTCGCTGCTCGGTACACGCTTCTCGATACCGTCGCGCAGGACGGCCGATGTTGCCGCCGTCATTTTCGCCAATGCCGCCACGGCATCGATGGCTTTGGCCTCTTGCAGGTAGCCGAGTGCCGCGTTCAGCAGAACCACCAGCGTAATGACGATCGCATCGACCGGCCAACCGGCCGATCCTTCGATCACCCAGGCCACCAGGGCGATGACAATCGCCGCCAGCAACAAGTAGACGAGCGGATCCTGAAAATGCGCGAGCACGCGTCGCCACGCGGGGACAGGCGGTGCCGCGCGCAGTTCGTTGCGGCCATTGGCGGCCAATCGCCGCGACGCTTCCGACGACGTAAGTCCGTTGTCAACATCGGCCTCGACGCCGCGCGCGACCGCGTCCGCCTCGACAGTCGATGGATCGGTGATCTCAGTATTCTTGGTCATGTCGCTACGCCGAAAGCGCCGGGCCGGTGTGACCGCCGTCTTGAGTGTTGAAATTCATCATGCCTCAATGATCACCTTCAGCGCCTTGCTATCGGCGGCGTTGCCGAACGTGTCGTAGGCGGCCAGAATCTCGGCGAGCTTGAAGTGGTGCGTGATCAATTGCCGCGCGTTGATGCGTTTGGATTGCACCGTCTTCAACAAGAGCGGAATGGTCACCGTATCCACCAGACGCGTGGTGATGGTGATGTTGTGCGACCAAAGTTTCTCCAGATGCAAGTCGACCTTGGTGCCGTGTACGCCGACGTTGGCAATGGTGCCACCGGGCGCGATGATGTCCTCGCAAAGCTTGAACGTGGCGGGAATACCGACCGCTTCGATGGCCGTGTCCACGCCGCGACCACCGGTGAGTGTCATCACTTTCTCGGCCGCATTGCCTTGCGCGCTATTGACGGTCGCGGTCGCGCCGAATTTTTTAGCGACGTCCAGTCGATTGTCATCCAGATCAATCATGATAATTTCGGCGGGCGAGTAAAGCTGCGCAGTCAGCAGGGCGGCGAGGCCGATCGGGCCCGAGCCGATGATGGCCACCGTTGCGCCCACCGCCACTTTCCCGTTCAGCACGCCGCACTCGAAGCCGGTCGGCAGTATGTCGCTTAGCATCACCAGCGCCTCTTCATCGGTCTCGCCACCTCCCGGCAAAGCCTTGGGAATCGGATACAGACTGGTGTCGGCGTGGGGAATTCGCACGAACTCGGCCTGGGTGCCGTCGATGCGATTGCCGAGTATCCAGCCGCCGGTGACGCAATGTGAATTCATGCCCCGCTTGCAATACTCGCAGCGCCCGCAGGCGGTGATGCAGGAAATCAACACCTTGTCGCCCACCTTGAACGCGGTGACGCTGGCACCCACTGCGTCCACCACACCGACGCCTTCGTGACCCAGGATGGTGCCGGGTTGGCAAGTCGGCACATCGCCTTTGAGGATGTGCAAATCGGTCCCGCAAATGGTGGTCTTGGTCACACGGACGATGGCATCCCCGGGCAATTTGATGACCGGTTTCGGGCAGTCTTGCAGATGTTTTTGGCCGGGGCCGTTGTAGACGAGCGCTTGCATGGCGGCTTTCTGGGTTAAACCGAGATTTTCCATTGGGCGTCCCTGCGGGACTGTTTGAGTGCCGACGGTCTATTTTTGGCGTATTTCCTGTTTCTTCCTCTCGAATAGCGCGCTATTCGTTCGACAGTCAACAGAAAATCCGCTCAAAAAGTAGCCTCGTCATCATCTCAAACTCTAATGGAAAACCTCGGTTGAATGATCGACCGGCTGCGGTTGCAGAACGGAATGGGACGTTGACACCTTGCGCGCGGCAGGCGTCGCGTGTCTGTTCGCTATCGCACACCGCTCACTTGCGACACCCTGCGCATTGCGCCAGTCAGGAGGCAACACGGTTCGCTTTTTCTCCGTTCACCCTGAGCGTGTCGAGGGGCGGGATGCACGTGGCCCTTCGACAAGCTCAGGGCGAACGGGGTATTTTGGTTATGCGAAAAGGTATTCGGTTAGCCCGTAGGATGGGTGGAGCGTCGCGATACCCATCAACGTTCCGAGCGGCCATGATGGGTATCGCTGCGCTCCACCCATCCTACACAGAACTGTGACGGCGTTAACCAGGTGCGATGGATGTCAAGCCGTTGTCCATCGCCAGGTGCGAATTTCCGGCATGTCTTCGCCGTTCAGCTCGATATATTCTTTGTGTTCGACGAGTTTTTGTTCGAGCCGTTGTGTCAGCGCGACGCGTTTGTCGTCCGTGCCGGTGGCGGGCGGCGGCAGGCGATTGATCACATCCATCGAAAGGTGAAAGCGATCCAGATCGTTCAATACCGTCATGTCGAATGCGGTGGTGATGGTGCCTTCTTCCTTGTAGCCGCGCACATGCAGATTGTGATGATTGGTGCGCCGATAGGTGAGGCGGTGAATCAGACCGGCATAGGCGTGAAACGCAAAGATGATCGGCTTGTCTGTTGTGAAGATTGCATCGAAATCCGCGTCGCTCAAGCCGTGCGGGTGCTCGCTCATCGGCTGCAATTTCATCAGGTTGACCACATTGACCACGCGAATTTTCAGCGCGGGCAAATGCTCGCGCAGGATCGACACCGCCGCGAGCGTCTCGAGTGTGGGAACGTCTCCGCAACAGGCCATCACCACGTCCGGCTCGGCGTCCGGATCCACACAGGCCCACGGCCAGATGCCGATGCCCGCCGTGCAATGCTTGACGGCCGCATCCATCGAGAGCCACTGCGGTGCCGGGTGTTTACCGGCGATCACCACATTCACATAGTGGCGGCTGCGCAAACAATGATCCATCACCGATAGCAGGCAATTCGCGTCCGGCGGAAAGTACACACGCACGACTTCGGCTTTTTTGTTCATGACGACATCGATGAAGCCCGGATCCTGATGGGTAAAACCGTTGTGATCCTGCCGCCAGACGTGCGAGGCGAGCAGGTAGTTCAACGAGGCGATGTTGCGCCGCCACGGCAGTTGCGCACTGACTTTCAGCCACTTGGCGTGCTGGTTGAACATCGAATCGATGATGTGGATGAACGCCTCGTAGCAATTGAAAATGCCGTGCCGCCCGGTCAGCAGATAGCCTTCAAGCCAGCCTTCACATTGATGCTCGCTCAACATTTCCATCACGCGACCACTGGGGGCGAGAAATTCGTCGTTGGCCTCGACGCTTGCCTCCCACTGGCGGTTGGTGACATCAAACAGCGCTTCGAGGCCATTGGAAAGCGTCTCATCGGGGCCAAACACGCGGAAGTTTCGTTCGGTCGCATTCAGCTTCGCGACATCGCGCAGGAACGGCCCCAGCACGTGCGTGTCGCCGACGCCGCGTATGCCCGGCGTGTGGACGTTTATTGCATAGCCGCGAAACGGCGGCAGGTGCAAATCGCGCAGCAACAATCCACCGTTGGCATGCGGATTGGCACCCATGCGCCGCTCGCCACGCGGGGCCAGATCAGCGATCACCGGCAACAGGCGACCATTTGCGTCGAACAATTCTTCCGGCCGATAACTCTTGAGCCACTCTTCCAGCAACGCCAAATGGCCGGGATGACTGGAGGGGTCAGATATCGGCACTTGATGCGAACGGAACGTGCCCTCCACCTGCCGACCATCCACCACTTTCGGGCCGGTCCAGCCTTTGGGTGAGACCAGCACAATCATCGGCCAGCGTGGTCGTGCGGTGGCACCACCGTTGCGCGCTTGCTGCTGAATTTCCTGGATCTGTTCCAGCACCGTATCCAGCGTGGCGGCCATCGCTTCGTGCATCAGCTCCGGTTCATGGCCTTCGACAAAATACGGCGTCCAGCCGTAGCCGCGCAGCAATTGCTCCAGTTCCTCTCGACTGATGCGCGCGAGGATGGTGGGGTTGGCAATCTTGTAGCCGTTGAGATGCAAAATCGGCAGCACCGTACCGTCGGTCGCCGGATCGAGAAATTTATTGGAGTGCCACGCCGTCGCCAACGGTCCGGTTTCCGCTTCGCCATCGCCGACAACGCAGGCGACGATCAGATCGGGATTGTCAAACGCTGCGCCAAATGCATGGCTTAGCGAGTAGCCCAATTCGCCGCCTTCGTGGATTGAACCGGGACATTCGGGTGACGCGTGACTGGGGATGCCGCCCGGAAATGAAAACTGGGTGAAGAGTTTTTTCAGTCCGGCGACATCCTGGCTGATGTGCGGATAGACTTCGCTGTAGGTGCCTTCGAGGTAGGTATTGGCCACGACCGCCGGGCCGCCATGTCCCGGACCCGAGACGAAAATCATGTTGAGATCATGGGCTTTGATGATCCGGTTCAGATGCACATAAATAAAATTCTGTCCCGGTGTCGTGCCCCAATGACCGAGCAGCATGCGCTTCACGTGGGCGAGCGTCAATGGCACCCGCAGCAGTGGGTTGTCGCGCAAATACATCTGCCCGACCGAAAGATAATTTGCCGCGCGCCAGTAGGCGTCGATGCTTTTCAACATGTCGGGGTTGAGCGGTTTCATTGTGCTTTCGGGTTCATCGAGGTGTGGAAGTAGTCGTGCGGGATTCTTCATCGATTGCCAGGATGCGGCAGGCGGCACGCGCCATTACCACGGCTTCATTGGTGGGGATGACGTGAACGGGGACGCGGGCACCATCGGTTGAAATCACCCGTGAGTTGGTGTCGCTGTGCGCATTTCGCGCCGCGTCGATGTCAATGCCGAGAAACCCAAGACCATCGCAAATCCGCGCGCGAACAACGGGCGATTGTTCGCCGATGCCGCCGGCAAACACCAGCCGGTCCAGCCCGCCCATCGCGGCGGCGAACGCGCCGATGCATTTCCGGATCTGGTAGCAGAACAGCGCCACCGCATCGGCCGCGCGGGGATCGTTCGCTTCGTGCAACAGCAAATAGCGCATGTCGGCACTGGTCTCCGATAGCCCGAGCAAGCCTGATTGTTGGTTGACCAGCGCATCGAATCCCTCCGCATCAAGCCCTTCAGTGCGTGCCAGATAGGCATTGATGCCGGGATCGATGTCACCGCAACGCGTCCCCATCATCACGCCGGAAGCCGGGGTAAATCCCATGCTGGTGTCGATAGGCTTGCCATCCTTGACGGCAGCGAGGCTGGCACCGTTGCCGAGATGGGCGAGAATGATTCGCCCTTGTGCGGCGGCACCGCCATCGATGTGCGTCAATTCGCTCATCAAATATTCGTAGGAAAGCCCATGAAAGCCGTAGCGACGGAGCCCTTGTGCCTGATAGCGGCGCGGAATGGCGAGCAGCGTTGCCACACGCGGCATTTCGTGATGAAACGCGGTGTCAAAACAAATCAACTGCGGCAGATTTGCAAAGCGTTGCTGAAACGCTTCAATCAACACGATTTCGTCCGGCAGATGCGCGGGATCCCACGGCGTAAGATCGCGAAGCTCCTCGAGCAGTGCCTTGGTCAATCGTTGCGGCGCATGAAACTTCGGGCCGCCGTGAACCACCCGATGGACGATGGCGAAAAGATGCGCGTCAAATTTTTCTTTCGAAATCCAATCGATCAGCAAAGCCGCCGCCGCGGCATGATCCGCTGACGCAACCGGGTGCGTGATGCGAGTCGCTTGATCGCCACTCCCCGCCGAGAAGGTTGCCGACGCGCCACCGATGCGCTCGATCTCACCGCGATGCGTCAATTGCGGTTGCGCGCCATCCGTGAAACGTGCGAACTTGACGCTCGATGAGCCGCTATTGATCGTCAGGATGGACTTCGCGGTGGCTTTCATTCGACGCGTTGATTCGCAAACACGCTATGAGTGCGCAATCAAAGATTCAACAACCGCGGATGTCGCCGAGCGCGTGCGTTTTTCATGGATGCGCGCCATCAATCCTTGCCACGATTGGGTAAATGCCTCGACCCCTTCTCGCTGCAGTTGCGCGGCCAGTTCACGGTCGTCGATTCCTTCGCGCTGCGCTTCGGCCAGCACCGCCTCGGCAAAACCGCCGTCAGTCGGCAGAATGGTGCCGACCTGTCCGTGGTCGGCAAAGGCCAGCAATGTTTTCTCCGGAATGGTGTTGATCGTGCCCGGTGCCGCAAGCGCGGCGACATAGTAGGTATCGGCAACGGCGGGATCCTTGGTGCCGGTGCTGGCCCAAAGCAGGCGTTGCGGCTGTGCACCGGTGCCTGCCAGCGCCTGCCAACGCGTGTCCGCCAGCAATTCGCGATGCGCCCGGTAGGTTCGCATTGCCATCGCGATGCCGAGGCGATTGTGAAATTGCGCCGACAATTTTTCTTTCGCCGCCACATCCCAGCGGCTGATGAAAAGCGAGGCCACCGATGCGACCTGCGCATCGCGTCCCGCCAAGAGCCGGCGCTCGATGCCGCGCATATGCGCGTCAGCCGCCGCAAGGTAGTGCTCGCGTGAAAATAGTAGCGTGACGTTGATCGGCACGCCGTTGAAAATCGATTCTTCGATGGCCGTGAGGCCCTCCGGCGTTCCCGGAATCTTGATGAACAGGTTGGGCCGCGCGGCGCGCGCATGCAATGCGGCGGCGGCGGCGATGGTGCCGGTGGCGTCATGGGCGAGCAACGGGGAGACTTCCAGCGATACCCAGCCATCCACCCCGGCGCTGTGGTCAAAGATCGGGCGGAATAAATCGGCCGCCCGCGTCAGATCTTCCAGCGCCAACTCAAAGAAGATGCCTTCATCGGCGAGGCCGCGCGCCGCGCACGCCGGGATGGCGCCGTCATAGGTGTCACCGCTGCCGAACGCATGCTCGAAGATGGACGGGTTTGAGGTCAACCCCGTCACCGACAGCTCGGCGATATAGCGCGCCAGCATGCCGCTGGTCAGTAACTCGCGGGTAATGTTGTCGAGCCAAATCCGCTGGCCGAGATGATGAAGTTTTTTGGTGCTGGCATTCATGGAGGTCACCCTTGACCTGCAGGCTGCGCGTCGCAGGCCGTCAATGTCTGTGCGCTGTCGCACAGTGTCGCCTGGTCGCAGGCCGGGTCGCTTCGCACTTTCACTGCGTTGTCTACCGCACAGACACGCCCAGCGCCGGATTGTAGTGTTGTGCCTGGAACCGGTTCGACGAATCTTTTTTTGCCGCGTAAACGAAGGCACCGCACACGGGTTCTGCCCCGGTCGGGAGACCCCGATCCTGAGTGGCCGCATCTATCTTTGGGAGTCAATCATGCAAGAAGTCCACATCGCCGTCATTGTCGGCAGCCTGCGTCGCGATTCGTTGAACCGCAAACTGGCCACCGCGCTTTCACGATTGGCCCCCGCCGATTTTTCGTTTACGCAATTGCAAATCGGCGATTTGCCACTCTATAACCAGGATGACGACGCCAGTCCCGCAGCAACCGTGCAACGTCTAAAGAACGAGATTGCTGCCGCCAAGGGGCTCTTATTTGTGACCCCCGAATACAATCGCTCAATCCCCGGCGTCCTTAAAAACGCGCTCGACCATGCCTCGCGCCCTTATGGCCAGAATGCCTGGGCCGGCAAACCGGCGGGCGTGATCGGTGCGTCGGTCGGGGCCATCGGCAGCGCGCTGGCTCAGCAGCATCTGCGCAATATTCTGGCGTATCTGGATGTGCCGACACTCGGGCAACCCGAAGCGTTCATCCATGCCAAGGAAGGGCTGTTTGATGGCGCGGGAAACTTTGGCGACAGCAACCGAAATTTTTTGCAAAGCTGGATGGATCAGTACGTCGCGTGGGTACGTAAACATGCCGCCTGATTTTTTCAATCGCTCAACGCATATATCGAAAACCACTAGCCCAACATGAAAATACTGATAGTACTCACCTCGCACGACAAGCTCGGCGACACCGGCGCAAAAACCGGTTTCTGGCTGGAGGAATTCGCAGCACCCTACTACGTGTTCAAAGAGGCGGGTGCGGAAATTGTGCTCGCCTCACCGCGCGGCGGACAACCGCCGATCGACCCAAAGAGCGATGATCCGGGCGCGCAGACCGCCGCGACACGACGCTTCAAGACGGACTCCGCCGCGCAGTCGCAGCTCGCGACGACGGTGCGGCTGCGCGATCTCACCGCGGTTGATTTCGATGCGGTGTTCTATCCCGGCGGTCATGGACCGTTGTGGGATCTGGCGGATGACCCCGCCTCGATGGCGTTGATCGAAGCGATGCTGGCTGCCGGCAAGCCGGTGGCGGCGGTGTGCCACGCACCGGGCGTGCTGCGCAATGTCAAGACACCGGCGGGCGATTCGGTGGTGAAAGGCAAAGCCGTGACCGGGTTTACCAATACGGAAGAAAAGGCCGCCGGACTCACCGACGTGGTGCCGTTTCTGGTGGAGGATATGCTGAAAAAGAACGGCGGTAATTATTCAAAGGCCGCCGATTTTCAGCCTTACGTAGTCACCGATCGTCTGCTGATCACCGGACAAAATCCGGCGTCCTCAGAGCCGGCCGCGCACACACTGCTCAAACTCGTCAATCGCCTTCGGCCGAGGGGAAAATTGCCCTGAGTAGCGATTGCGAATGGTTGCAGGCTAGCCGCAAGCTGGCAATGACAACTCGGCACGAATGCGGGCGCTGTGGTGACTGTGGTGAGAGAGGTGCGTCGCCATTTATGGCCAAAAAGGCCATCGGTTTCAATTGGCCCAGATATTTCGACTCACCCCACTCGCGGCGGCCACTTTAGCGCTGCGGCCAATCTGCCGCTTCGGTGCCGCCGCCTGCGCGGCTAGCGCGCTCAGGCCATCCGGATCGAGCAGCACGATTTCGCGAAGGCGCACGCTGATCAAGCCCGACTGCGCGAATCGTGAAAAGGCGCGACTCACGGTTTCAAGTTCCAGACCAAGCATGCTGCCGATTTCCTGACGCGTCAGGCGCATTTGCAAATGTGTCGCGGAGAATCCGCGGGATGCGCAACGCGCCGACATTTCCAGCAGAAACGCGGCCACACGTCCAGTCGCCGGCAGACTTCGGATGCTGCCGATCAGGTCAAGCGCGACGCGGATTTCACCGCTGAAGGTGCACATCAGTTCGCGCATCAGCGCCGGCCGGAACCGGCTCTGCTCGATCATGACATCCAGCGGCAAAATCAGCACGTCACAGATGTCGAGCGCGACGGCGTCGCAGCCATGAACACCGGCGGCCATTGCTTCCAGCCCCAGGATATCGCCGCCAAGATGGAGGCCGATGATTTGTTCCACGCCATCTTCGGACACGCGGCAGGTCTTGGCGACGCCGGCATTCAGAATATGAAAGCAATGAAACGGATCACCCGCATGAAACAAGTGATCGCCGCGCTTTCGCATGCGGTGCATAAATGGAAATTCCGGGATGAGCCGGGCAATGCGGCTGCCCGGACTATCCGCCAAACAGGTGTCCCGGCGACCGGATTGCGCGGCTTTCACCAACAAGGCGTTGCACACGGGTTCCGACGGCGTATTAGCGAGCACCGCTGACATCGGTCGCATTCAGGCGAATTGCGGTGATTGGAACGTCGGCGCAAATGGCAGCGCCGCCCATGGACCGGGCCTGACCGTCATTCGCGCAGGACGCACCGTGGGCGGCGGCTCCACCGCATGGAAATAGAGACCGTCGGTGGCCGTGGAAACGGCTTTGCGCATGCTTTGTGCAGGCTCGATGGCCACGCCATCGCAAGCGATCATTTCAATGCCGACTCGGGGTGCGAACGTCCGCACGTCGCCAAACAGCGTTGCGAACGAGACATCGGCGGCATCGCGCCCCGTGCCGATACGAATCAGGCCCATCACCGGCGTCATGCCACTGGGGTCAAACAAGTACCAGCGTTTACCGAGAAAGACTTCAACATAGGCGTGGAAATCGATTGGCCCGAGCGCAGGATCGGCACCGTAATCGACGCCGGTCACGTAACGCGCCGGGATGTTGAGCGCGCGGCACATGGCAATCATCAAGTGCGCATAATCGCGGCAAACACCGATCCGCGAATGGAAGGTATCCATCGCGCAGGTGGTGGCATCGGAAGCACCGGGCGTAAAGCGCAGATGCTGCGTCACCCACCCGCAAATCGACGCGACACGGGCATAACCCGGCGCGGCATTACCGAACATCGCGTTCGCCAGTCCGCGCATCTTGTCGGACGGACAATAGCGGCTCGGAAGTATGTAAGGTACGACGTCCGACGGCATGTTGTGAATGGCGCGCTCGTCGATGAACGCGGGATCATCGATGACGTGCTCAAGTTCGACCTGGCCGCGGTAGCGGACGGTCAGATTTCCGCCCTGGGTAGAGAGCCGGTTGATACGATTGGCCGTGAGCGCATCGGTGAAGGTGGAGGCGCGAGCGGCACCTTCCACCACCAGCGATTCATTGTGTACGCGCTGCGAACGCGTGCGAGCGGGGCAGATATTGAGCACTAGATCGCACTGGCCACGCGCTTCGTATTTCAATTCAAGTTGATAATCCATGCGAATCATGGTCGGCTTTCCGGTGGTGGTTTACGGGCAATGGCAGTCTGACAATGACATTGAAGGCGGTCGGCTCGTCAGGCGGATATCTCGACGGCGATTAATGCGTCCGGACTGAGTTCCGCGTCACCGCCCGCGAACTCGCCGGCATTGGCGATCAAGCTGACGGCAAGACCGGCAAGCGCCACAGCGGCCGACAGTTTTCCGAGCAGGACCAGCAAGGGCATGACATCGAGCACAAAGCCCGGCAGCATGGCAAGTAGGAGGATCGCGGCGAAAACGGCGGCAAGCAGTTTCATTCAGGTGACTTTCTGGGTGGGTTCAATCAGTGCTGCGCCGGAGAATGCCTGTGCCGGTTTCGACACACCCATGTTGGGGTTCGCCGACGGGGCGCATTATCGGACGCGCGTCGGTCTTGGTGTAGGACGTTCGCCTATCTTTGGAGTGGCGCTTGTCGGCGCTTGTCCGACGAATCTTTCAGCGCTTGACGACGAATGGGACGGTGTATAGTCAATTTGCTGGTCGATGCGCGGCGAATCAATTTTCCCGCGTGAGTGCCTCATGATCTCCGTGCGCCCGTAGCAGAACCGGAACCCCGTCCCAATGTCTCCCATTCGCGCCGGCCTGACCCGACTCTTCGAAAATCTTTACGCCAAACTGCTTTCAAATTTGGGTTTTGCGCTCGGCCTCATGGCACTTGCCTTGCTGGCGAATATGGGGGCGTTGCTGGCGGTGAATTGGGCAAACGTCCACCTTGCCGAGGCGCGCGAACAAACCATCGCCACGCGACTCGCGCTGTACGACATCCAGAATATCCAGTCGATGCTCTACGAGGCCGAAAGCGCGCAACGCGGTTTTCTCTATACGGCCGATACGGAATACGCGCTGCCGTTGCGCGAGAATTCGGCCCTGATTGGATCTGCATTAGCGAAACTGCGGTTGAGCCTCGCCGGCGAACCATTGCAACAGCGCGCGCTGGATCGCATTGCCAAACTCTCGCAAGAAAAACTGTCGCATATAAACGTCACGGTGGCGCTTCAGGAATCCGGGCAAGCCGAAGCCGCACGGGCGATTGTGCTCACCCATCGCGGCAAAGGCTTGATGGCGGAAATCGACGCTGAGATTGCGCGTTTTGTCGCCGCCGAAAGTAAGACGCTCGAGCGGCATCTTGGGGTTTGGGAAAATATTCAGTTGGGGGTGCGCTGGGGATTTGTCGGTATCCTGTTTCTCAACGCCATGATGATTCTCGCCGGCTCGGTGGTCATCATCCGCGGCCTCGCGCGAGAGCGTGCGGGCCTGGAGCGTGAGAGCGAGGGTGCCGTGCGTGAGAGCGAGGGCGCCGTGCGTGAGAGTGAGGGTGCCGAGCGCCACGACCAACGGGAAAGAGAATTCGCCGCCGAGGCAGTGTGGCGCGCAGAGGAATTGCGCGCGCTCAGCGCGCACTTGCTGACCCTCCAGGAAAACGAACGTCTCAGCGTTGCGCGCGAATTGCATGATGAACTCGGCGGCACGCTGTCGGCGATAAAACTGGACATCATCATGGCGAAGGAGGCGGCTGCCAAACGCAACGACGAAAAATCCGCCGCTCGTCTGCAACGCGCGCATACCTCCATCGATGGGGCGGTGCAATTCGTACGCCGGCTGATCGAGGATTTGCGGCCGACGCTGCTGGACAACCTGGGTTTCGATGCGGCATTGCATTCGATGGCCGAACAATTCGGCGATCGCTGCGCGGTGGCCTGCGCGATCACGCTGCCGGAAGGCGAACTGGATCTGACGCCGGCGCAGTCGATCGCAATGTATCGCATCTGTCAGGAGGCGCTGACGAACGTCATGAAGTACGCCAAGGCGAAACAGGTGAATATCTCGCTCGCCAACGACGGCGCGCAGTGGACGCTGGTGATCGCCGACGACGGCGTGGGCATCAACGCTGACTCGACACAACCCAATCGCCGATTCGCCCACGGCTTGCTCGGTATGCGCGAGCGGGTGGTCGCATTGGGCGGCCAATTCAATATCAATGGATCGGCGGGCGTCGGCACCACGCTCACCGCGACGTTTCCGATCGCGCCCGTGGGATCAATCGACGCCTGATTCCATTTTCACGGCGACCACTGCAACCACTGCGAAAGCGCCGCGTCATCCGGCAACAATCAAGTTGACAACCCGGATAAGTGCGAAAAGGAGTCGATCCCCGGCATTTTTCGCTCGAACGGGTCGAGCTTTTCCGGCCTGTGGTGGTGGTTGAACGCTGATTCGCGCCGCCTGTCCACGCGGCGTCGGAATGGCCGGGTGTCCGGCCCAGTCCTACGCGAAATCAGACGCCCGTCCGATAGATTGCCGCAGGCTGCGGCACTACGATGATTGCCTGATCATCGCTGGCAAAAAGGCCACCATGTGGAACTCCAATAATCTCGTCTTGCTTGTCGCCGCACAATTGATTGTCGGCGCACTGGTGCTGGTACTGTCGCAAAGCGAGGACTTCGCATTGTTCGGCAAGTTCCTCGTCGTCGCGGCGCTCATGGCCGTCACCGCTGCGGGTGCGATGATTGTGTTGTTTCAGCGCTTCCTGATGCACGCATTTCGCTCGGAAACCAATCAATGACGCGATGCGCATCGCGGGCGACACCGCAACGCCATCGCCGCACACCTCCAACTTTACGCTTCAAGCCCCATTCGTTGTGTTCGCTGCGCGGGCGCAAGCTGAAACCACGCGGGCTCGCGCCCGCATCCACCCTGACCTAAAGGACTCCGCCATGAACTGGGATCAAATCGAAGGAAACTGGAAACAAATGAAGGGCAAAGTGAAAGCACAGTGGGGCAAGCTCACCGACGATCACCTCGACGTAATCGCCGGCAAGCGCGACCAGCTTTCCGGAAAAATTCAAGAGCAATACGGCTACACCAAGGAGCGCACCGAAAAGGAACTGGATGCGTGGTTGAAAGATCATCCTTCGACTCCGGTCGAAACCCCCTCCAAGCACTAATCGCGCACGCCAACCCTTTCCGCCGCGCCATTGCGGCGGATCACCCCACTTCCAAAGGAACCTCAATGAACATGAAAAATATCAACACATTGCTCGCGGCCGCACTCTGCGCGACAGCATTTACGGCAACAGCCGCCATCACCAAAGCGGAACACAAGACCGCCGTTGACGACGCCGAGAGGGCATATAAACGCGCGACGGCCACTTGCGCAACGCTGGCCGGACATGCCAAGGACGTCTGTGTCGCCGAGGCCAAAGCGGAACGGGTTTACGCCGTCGCCAAGACCGATGGCGAGTACAAGAACACGCCGAAAGCCGTCTTCGACGGGCGCAAGGATGTTGCCAAGGCCGAGTATGACCTGGCAAAAACCAAATGCGCCGCGCTCGCGGGCAATGACAAGGATGTCTGCATCAAGGAAGCCAAAGCCGTTGAAGTCCGCGCGCTGGAAGATGCCAAGGCGGGCAGCACCATCTCTGATGCGCGCGCCGATGCCAGCAAAGCCAAGAACACCGCGAACTACAAAGTCGCCGTCGAGAAATGCGATGCTTTCAGCGGCGACACAAAGGATGCATGCGTAAAAAACGCGAAGGCAACTTTCAACAAGTAATGGTTTTGATATCTCCTCCCATGGAGCCTCCCGGCTCCATTTTCGACGGGCCGATATGGCCCGTTTTTTTTCGTCCGCGTTCACGAGAAAAAGACCGGGGCCGACATGCGCGCTGCGAACCCGCGCGTTCGGTTTCCACCGGCTGAGGTAGGACGCCGGCAACCGC
This sequence comes from Betaproteobacteria bacterium, assembly GCA_031430555.1. Lineage (GTDB taxonomy): Bacteria > Pseudomonadota > Gammaproteobacteria > Burkholderiales > Usitatibacteraceae > UKL13-2. The sequence continues at coordinate 2,818 of JANPBQ010000097.1, read as the reverse complement.
CGTGGGGGCTTCGTCCTACACGTAAATCGGCGGAGCGACGCTGCACATTGCTTCAGCACCGCCCGACAATGACTGATCACCACCCCCGAAATCGATCATGAATTATCTTGTGAAATTCCAGGTACCCAATTCGGCACCCGCCGGACACTTTCGTCCGTCCGTGGCGGGCATCAGGTTCATCAAGTCGATCGCCATCGTCGCATTGCTGTTGACGGCGGTGGGTTGCGACAAATACACGGACTCCGGGCAGACCGTCGGCCAGAAACTGGACAAGGCGATCGATCAATCAAACGCCAAGATCGCCAGCGCCGGCGAGAAGGTCGAGAAAAAGGTCGAGCAAGCGAGTGCCGCCGTCGCCGGTGTCGGCGAGTCGATCATCGGCAAGACCGGTAGCGCCCTCGACAAGGCTGGCAGCGCCGTGTTCACGAAAGTCGATCAGGTTGGCGTCATCGTCGATGACTCCGCCATCACCGCGTCGATCAAGGCGGATCTGCTGAAGGATCCCGGATTGAGCGCGCTGGGCATCGAAGTCAATACCGTCAAGGGCGAAGTCACCTTAAAGGGCACGGTCTCGACCGAGATTCGCAAACAACGCGCGGAAGGCATCGCGAGCCACATCGTTGGCGTGACCAAGGTAAACAACCTCCTGAGCGTAAGCGGTACCTGATGACACGAAATCGCACAGAGCCCGCATAAACGAAGAAGCGCGACCCGATTTTCACCAAACCACCAGCGAATCGCGTTGAAAAAAGAGGCTTGCTCTGGCGGCCTTTCGCGACGCCCGCTTCACCGATTGTCCCAATCCAACAGGAGCACTTCATGAACAGATCTTTGAGAACCGCGGGCGCATCACCCATGCCCTCCGCGAACGGGCCCATTTCCGGCGACGGCGATGTCGGTTTCAACGGTTCGAGTGCGGGAGAATGAACGCCATGTTTCTTCGCCGACATTTTCATCGATTCATTCTGCTTGGCATGCTATTGGTGCCAAGCTTTGCGGCAACGGCGCAGCAGATTTCGGTGTTTCCACAGACGCTGCTCAGCCGCGACACATTGGTGAGACTGCGTGTGTCGACCCTCTCTCCGTTCGCTCTTGGGCGCGAGTCGGTGACGATGCTGAACAACAAATTCACCGTGACCATGCGCTCATATCAAAATTACCCGGATGCCGGTCCCATTCCGCCTTCTGATGACGTGTCGGCGACCAGCGGCGATGTAATACTTGGTCGGATGCCACAGGGAAACTACACAGTCGAGGTGGTTTTTCTCAATCGATTTAGTGGCACGATCTCGCCGGTCGGCACCACGCAATTCAGCGTCGCGGAGGACCTTGCCGCGCGCGCGTCGGGTTATCCGGCCTATGACTTCACGGATTTGTGGTGGAACCCCGCGGAATCAGGGTGGGGCATCAGCATTCATGCCAAACGCCAATCGCTCTTTGCGGCGTGGTTTGCCTATGACGCTTCAGGGAACCCCACCTGGTATACCTTGCAAGGCGGTGGATGGCGGTCGCCGAAATCGTATACCGGAGCAATATATTCAACCCATGCGGCGCCGAACAGCGGGCTTGGCCCCCTCTCCGCACTCACGTTTGCGTTGGTCGGAAACGGAACACTTGAATTTGACGGTTACGATAACGCCACATTTAATTTTACCGTCAACGGTCTTTCAAACTTCAAAAACATCACGCGTGAAGTCTTTTGACCGCCGCTAAGGCCGGTTCTGAAAAATGTTTTTGAGGCGGTCGTCGGTGCCAACGCGCCGGCGTGCTGCCGGGCGCGCAACGCCGTCAGCAAAAGGCCTAACGCCAGCACCGGCGCGCCTTTCAGGCCGAAAATGGTTCGAACGGCAGGCGGGACGCGGAGTTTGGTCGGGTGGCGGTTTGATTGAAGCGGCAATTAAATATGTTGAAGCGCGCCCTTTCCCCGCGTACAACCACAAGGGTTGCGCCGGGCGGGGATCCAAGTTTTCTGCAATTCCGCTACGAAACTTGGCCCCCCGCCTACGCGGGGGAAGGAAATAATTAAAGTCAGTTCAACATGTTTAATTGCCGGATCAAGAATTGTCGATGACTGTTCGCCGCGCATGCGCCCTGAGGTATCGAAGGGTACCCTGCATCCAGCCCATCGACATGCTCAGAGCCTGCCCCGGTATGCTTGAGGCCGGGGGCGAACGGGGAGTTTTGACTGTCAGCATCGCAATCTTGCGCGGCTGCATTTTGTGGAGCGAACGGCACCCCCACGACTCGTGCTCATTAACCTAGAAACGGCAGTTGACCGCTTCCAATCCCGTGAAACACCGCGCCAGTGCTAGTGTTTTGCTTCCGGGGACCTTCACCCAATGGGTGAGAGCGCTACGGGTGCGATTGCACATTTTGCAGGCTCCCTGGCGGCGTTGTTCCTCCTAGCAGGGTGAAGCCTGCGTCGTTGTCACGCCTTGCCAGGAAGTCTGCAAAATGCACACTCACACTTGCAGTGCGCGTGGCCTGTTGCAGCAGGCCACCGTTCAGCAGGCGCACCGCATGCGGTGCGAAACCCCTGCTTTACCCCGTCCAACTGCCGTTTCTAGGATTAACACAATTACCCTTCGCTCACTACCCGATTCCGTCCACCCTTCTTGGCGATATACAAACGCGCGTCCGCCATTTCGGCCAGGGCTTCGTATGCATACGGCGGTGCGAGTTCGGTGGTGGCGGCGACGCCGATGCTGATGGTAACGCCCAGTGCCGGATGGATGCCCGCCCAGTGATACGCGCCGACGCTGTAATTGAGGCGCTGCGCGACTTCGGTGCCGATGGCCAGATCGGTCTGCGGCAGCGC
>JANPBQ010000096.1:0-37998 GCA_031430555.1 Betaproteobacteria bacterium | reverse complement strand
GCGGCTCGCGATCATGGAACTTTTCAAGATGAATGCCGATATCGACGAATTGATTGCGCGCCGCGCCACCGGCCGCGAAATTCGCGAAGCGGCGCGCCGCACCGGCTTTCGTACCTTGGCCGAGGACGCAGTCTCGCGGGTACTCGCCGGTCAGACCAGTCTGGACGAGATTTCAAGAATCGTCGATCTGACTGACCGCGTGTCATAGCCGACGCTTTCAACGAAAATTCCGAAATGGCTTCCTACTCCTACCGCGCAATAGACGATACCGGACGAATCCTGCCGGGGAATGCCGACGCGATCAATCCGGTCGATCTGGAGATGCGTCTCAAGCGGCTCGGCCTTGATCTGGTGACGTTCCAATCGATCAAGAAATCCACGCTGATGCGGGCGCGCAAAGTGACGCGCAAGGAAATCATCACCTTCTGCTTTCACATGGATCAATTGATGCGCGCCGGCGTGCCGATCATCGATGCATTGACCGATCTGCGTGACACCGTCGAAAACGAAGGCTTCAAGGCGATTGTCGCGAGTGTGCTTGAGGATGTCGAAGGCGGGCTGAAATTATCCGATGCGATGGCCGAACACCCACAGGCATTCGATCAGGTATTCGTCGCATTGATTCGCACCGGCGAGCAGACGGGCCAATTGCCGGATGTGTTATCGAAGCTCACTGAGAATCTCAAGTGGCAGGATGAATTGTCCTCGCAAGTCAAAAAAGCAATGATGTATCCGATCTTCGCGGGGACCGTTATTTTTGGCGTCGTATTCATGCTGATGGTGTTTTTGGTTCCGCAACTTGGCGTGACGATGAAAGCGCTCACGCCGAATCCGCCTGCCTCCACCATGGCGCTCATCGCCGTTTCGCTGGTGATGAAGAAATACTGGTTCTTGTTTATCGGTGTGCCGATTGCGGTTGTTGTCGCGCTGATCGTGATTGCCAAGACCAGCGACGACGCGAAATATCGCATCGACGCATTGATTCTCAAGCTGCCCATCATGGGGCCGCTGATGACAAAAATTATCCTTGCGCGCTTTTCAACCTACTTTGCGCTGATGTATCAATCCGGGCTCGGGGTGCTGGATTGCATTCAGATTTCCGAGAAAATTGTCGGTAACCGCGTTATTGAAGAAGGGTTGCAACGCGTTGGTCGTGAGATCAACGATGGTGCAGGCATCAGCCAGGCTTTTCAGAATGCGCGGCTGTTCCCGCCGTTGGTTTTGCGAATGATTCGGGTCGGCGAATCCACGGGCGGGCTCGATACATCACTCTTGAACGTGAGCTACTTTTACAATCGCGATGTCAAAGAGCAGATGAGCAAGTTGCAGGAAATGATTCAGCCCATCTTGACGGTCGTGTTGGGCGGCGTGCTGATTGGAATTCTCGTCACCGTCTTCAACCCGATGTACGACGTCATCGCGAAAATCAAGTTCTGACGCGGAACGGATAGCGATCGTGGCCAAACATTTTCTCTACCTCACCAACGACAAGCTGATCGCGCTGGTCTGGAAGAGTGGCGCGATTGTCGAGCGCGAAGTATTCAATTCGACCGATGGCGACTCGCCACAATTCGCCGAGTATCTCGCCCGGCACCGCGAGATGCCAACCTACGTCGTCACGGATCTGATCGAAGAAGACTTCCGAGTTGACACCGTGCCGCATTTGCGCGGCGGCGACCAAGAGGCGATCCTCGGCCGTAAATTGGCTCAGCTGTACCGCGCCACCACGTATCGCCATGCGATTGTCCAGGATCGGGAGGCTGAAGGCCGTCGCGACGACCGTGTCCTTTATCACGCCGTCACCAACCCGGATTTGTTGAAGCCGTGGCTGACCGCGGTTGAGCAAGCGGAAGTGCCGCTGGAAGGCGTGTTTTCGTCGGCGGTATTGTCGGCGCGCTTGCCGAAAGAATTGAATGTTTTTTTTATCCACACCTTGCTGGTGACGATCGTTCCGGATTTCGGACTTCGACAAACCTATTTTCAAAACAAGCAGGTCAAATTCAGCCGCCTGACGCCGATTGCCTACGACGGCGGGCAATCGGTCGGTGCATTGATCGCCGAGGAGACCAGCCGCACCTGGCAATATCTAGATAGTCTTCGTTACTTTGCGGGCGGCGAATCGCTGGAAGCCTGCATCATGGTTCACGCGCCGGATCGCGAAGTCATCGCGGAAGCGATCCGTACGTATCCATTGCTGAAATACCGGTTTCTGGATATCGGCGAAGTCGCCGAGAAGATCAAACTCAAACCCGCGCCGACTTCGTCGCATGCGGAAGAAGTGCTGGTGCATCTGTTTGCGCAAGGCAGTATTGAGAACCACTTTGCCGAGAAAGAGCAGATGCGGTTTGCCCGATATCGGCGGATAAAATTTGGATTGTATGGGTTGACGGCGGGGTTGTTGGCCGTTGGTGCGGCCGGGGCCGCGTTCAACCTGTATCAGACCGCCACCATGTCAGCGGTGAACGACCAGCGCAGCCAGCTTGTGCGATCCATTCAAGCCGAGTATCAAACCATTTCCAAAACCATGGCCGGGCAAACCAACGCCTCCGACACCGTGCGTGACGCGAGCCTGTTTTTCAAAACGCAGATTCGCCAGCAGTCGCCCTCGCCATCCGGGTTGTTGAAAGATTTGTCGACTGTCTGGTCAGAATTTCCGGAAATGCGCCTGTTGCAGGCGGTTTGGGCACCGAATCAGGAGGCCGAATTCGTCCCTTTGTACGATCCCATCGCAATAAGTGCAACACAGAGCATTCGTTCAGAAATCAGGTTAGCTCCCGGCACCCCGCCGCCTGCGGGAAACGTCGGCTTGTCTGCGCTGGCTTTTGATGCCGACCCGGCATTGCCAGGCAGCAAATTTGAAGTATTGGTTGTCGATGCGGCGGTGACACGTTTCAAGGGGGACTACCGTGCAGCGATTAGCCAGATTGAGCGATTCGCTTTGCGACTCAATCAGGCACCCAACATGAAAGCGGAAGTCATCAAATTGCCGATCGATATCAAACCGACGGCGATTTTGCGCGCGAATACGGTGGCAAGCGACATTGGCGAAGCAAATGAAGTGCGATTCACACTCAAGATCACCCGCAATCGGGAGTTGATATGACCACAGCCGCGCGCGGTGGTGCGTTCAAAGCGCTTCGGTTTGCCGGGTTCGTTGCATTGGCCGGATTCGGCGTTGCCGTGTTTCTGGTCAGCGGCAGTTATTTATTCTGGCAATCGGAGACAAAATCGGATCTCGTATCGCAACGAAATTTGCAGGAACTCCGCAATCGGCTTGAGACCGTTAAACGAGAGCGCGCTGATTTGCAGGGCTCCGAGGAGACCTTCAAAACCCTGATTGCGCGTGGCGCGTTTGCGCCCGAGCGCAGATTGGATTTCATCGAGGCAATGACGGAATTGAAGAGACGCCACAACCTTATGGGCCTCGAATATGAGATCGCTCCACAGCGACCGCTGAAGCTTGCCACCGGTGCAAGCTATTCAGCGGTGGGTATTATGGCGAGCCGGGTACATATGAAAATCCAGGCCTATCACGACGGTGAATTGGTTGCGTTTCTGGATGAGTTTCCGCGCATCCATCGTGGCTTTTTCCCGATTGACAAGTGTTCCATCAAGCGTGCGGTCGGTGTAGAGCAACGTGCGGCGGTTACCGCCGAAACTGCGTCGGCTGCGGTGCCAACTGCCATTGCGGCTGCCATTGAAGCCGATTGCACATTGGAATGGATCACCATAGTCGACAAAAGCAAGCCCGCGAATTTGCAGGCGTCGGCGGAGACGGGGAAGCCATTGTGAAAAAATCAACCGCCACCTTGGTATTTGTGTGTTTCGCATTGACCGTGAGCGGCAATACTGAAGCGGTCGACGCATCAGCCACGGCACCGTCCGCCATAATTGAAATCGAACAACTAACCAAGCCGCTTGCAGGCACTTTGTTTTTCGACCCGATTCAACGTGCCCGCATGGATCGAATGCGAAAGCACCCGGTGACGGTGAGTGGTGGCGACGGCGAAGGCGACGGCGTTTTCCCAGCGCCCACATCATCGGTGGTAAATGGATTTGTCAAACGCAGTGATGGCCATTCGGTCGTTTGGGTGGATGGAGAGGTTCGATACAATGTGAAGAGCGCGAGTATGGTGAACTTACAGCCGAGTGATGTCGGCGGGGCAAACAATTCGGTGGTGTTGAATTTGCCAAATGAATCGGTGAAAGCGCCGGTTCCAGCAAAGGTGCGCGCGAAGAAAATTTCGCCGCGCAATGCCGCGCGTAAGCCAGCGCGCAAACGGGCGGCAGCGAAACCATGAACCTCATAGGAATGAAATTATTTCGGCAGAAATATAGCCTGGAATCGACTTGGCAAAGAGTGCCTGAAAGCCTGCACGCAATGCGGCGCGCCTTGATTGGCAGCACGCTATCTTTTTTTTGAATTGAACAAGCGTGCAGCGAAAATCCAATTCTCGAATGCGAAAACAATGGGTGAAATCCGCTCAATCGTATGAGCGCGGATTTGTCTTTATCCTAATTGTGTTGACAATGCTTGCGATTGGCGGAGCAATGGTTTTCACGGGGATTGCAGCCAATTTGGTTGGGCGCGCCCGTGTTGACGCCGAGGCGACCGCCACAAGTGACGTGTTGCAACAAGCAAAATTGTCATTGCTGGGCTATGCCGCAAGCGTGACCAACGGAGCCTCCGGAAATCGTCTTGGCAACTTGCCGACTCCAGATATCCTGAATGCCGCAGGGACAGCCATCCTATATGACGGATTCATCGACTCGGGCAACAGATGTCTTGGGAGTTCGGGGAGCGGCTTGCCTGGAGTCGCCGGCGGAAACGCAAACAAACGCTGCCTTGGGAAATTTCCGATCAAAGACCTGCCGCTGGCGCTGGACATCACAGATACATATGATCCGGTACTGGGCATCACCGATACTCATGATCCGGCGGGCAAAGTGCCTTGGCTGGCAATATCGCCAAATCTCGACTTTTGGGATAGTTGTCTAAATATTTTGAACTCCGAGGTTTTGAATTTCGCTTTTACGCCGGGGCCCGTACCCTGTCCGATGTTGCCGACGTCATCCACTACGCTTCCTTATCCTTGGCTCACCGTGTATGACAAAGATGGCACTGTATTGTCATCGCGTGTGGCGGCCGTATTGATCATGCCTGGTGAGGCGATAGCCACAGAGACCCGCAATCAAATTCGCACGAAGATCGCACCGGGCCTTCCAACAGACTACTTGGACTCAATACAAATACCGTTGGGGTGCACGGCTTGCACACGGACGATTGACAATGCGGGCCTATCGAATGAATTCATCAGCATTCCGCCGGGCACACTTTACCCGGCTGATGCACAGGATGTCGCCAAGCGTGGACAGCCAATTAAATTCAATGATGTTTTGGTATATATCACCAATGATGAACTGATGGCATTCATCGAGAAACGTGTATTGAAGGAAATGGCCAGCGCGGTCAACGAACTCAGCAATCCGGCCAAGAAAAATATTGGATTCCCTTGGGCGGTGACATTTGCGGCATCTGACACAATTGGCAACTTCTATATGCAGCCATTACAAGTGGTTGGTCGATTCCCGTTCTTCCCGGATGTGAAAACTCCAACCCCATCGGGTGGCTATCCCCCGATTAGATCCAATATTTCGTGGACCGTCACAGGCGTATCAGCTCCCGCCAAGAATTGTGTTCAAGTACAGACGGGGCCGAACCGCTGGATCGATGTTCGAGAAAATATTCATACAAATATCATGAGCGAATCTGCCTCCGGTACTTCCTCCACTTGTACATGGAAGGGGGCGGACAAAGTCGACTGTACGGAGACGGGATATACCAAACCGATCTTCTTAAAAACATTTACTCGCTTTTCGAATAATGCTCGATGTAACGCGGCCACGCCAGTCGCAGATACTTTTGCGTATTCTGTTTCCAGAACCATCAGCATTCCCAATATTGACTTGTCCTGCAACAGCGCGCCAACCGTAACTTATCTGGGGGCGACCGCCTCGCTCCCTCAGCGCAGAACATGGTCATGCAGTTCCGTAAACACCCTTGTCAGCACGATGACGGTAAACATGACCGATGAGGTGTCGTACGCCATCGCGCCATTTTCGAGCAGCGCAACCATTTCGATCAACAGCCCAAGCGCCACCACGACTATCAGCAATCTGCGCCACCAACCGCTCATGCCGTATTGGTTCTACCAGAATGAATGGTACAAAACGGCCTTCTACGCCGTTGCGCCTAATCGTCTGTTCAATACACCTTGCGGGACCGCAACATCGACGTTGACCATGGGCGGAGTGGCACTAGACAATGGCTTGGTCATACTCGCGGGGAGCCGTTTGCCAAACTTGCCGACAATGCCGACGCAGACACGACCGAGCGCAAATATCACTGATTACATAGAGCAAACTGTCACTGCTGATTATTCCAACTGCATTTTCAAAGGTAACCCAATACCCGCGAGTTACAACGACCGACTATTGCCGGTGCAATGACGATGAAATCTACCAAAGGATTTAGCCTTATCGAAATTGCAGTAGTAATGATCATTATCGCTGTTCTGTTCACCATCGTTGGCCTGCCGATCTCAACGCAAATTGAGTTGCGACGAATCGATGAGACAAAAAAGCAGATAGAAAGCATCAAAGAAACGATTCTTGGCTTTGCGATCATCAATGGGAGGTTGCCGTGCCCCGCCTTGAATGCCGGCGTGTGCAACGTTGGCCGAGAGTGTTTTTGCACTGAATCAACCGAATCGGGCACCTGTACCCCAACTTTGACGACTCAAACGCACGGTCGCTGTGCGTCATTTGGCACGACAGCGTCATCATTGGCAGTAGGGTTGCTGCCCGCAGTGAGTCTAGGAATAACGCCGACTGACACCAGTGGCTATGCGTTGGACGGGTTCGCGACGCCATCCAGTCAGTTGAGATATGCGGTGGCAAGAACGAAGGTGACGACACCTGTCACAACGCTTTTTCCCCTGACAAAAGTGGACGGCGTAAAGACCGCGACAATGGATCAATTTGCAACGCTTCGTCTACTAAAAATTTGCCCGCCAAGTGCGCCAGCTTGCACTGATCCCCAGGCTTTGACACTTCAGGCACCATTCGTCGTATTTTCGCTGGGAAATAATTCGTCGACTGCGTTCGCGTCGTTGTCAGCTGTAGAACAGGCAAACCTAGATGACGATACTAGTCATGTCTTCGTGTCGGGAACCCCTTTGGTACCGACATTTGACGATATCTTGTCTTGGTCATCAATCAACATACTGTTTGCACGGATGATGCAAGCCGGAAAAGTTCCGTAGTATTGCATCATCAGCAATGTGACAAGAATCAAGCACCGGCGGGCCGCTCCGGACGAAAGTCTACCAAGACGCCCGCCAAATGGCGTTCTACGTTTTCTGCGCGCTCCGTAATTCAAACCGTACTTCCCCCGCCCGATTGACTGCGAGCGAGAGGTTATATCCCAATTCCGCCGCCTGCCGGTATGACTGAAATAGCCCAATGCCATATCCGCCGCGCCGGGTATTGGCAATGGGTGCGCGGAACAACTCTCCCGCTGCACCAATTGGGATCGCGCTGCCGGAGTCGGTGATCGACAACTTGGCGTTCTCGTCGCGGATCGCGATTTCAACCGTAATCTCAATCATCGGTTCCAGGATTTTTTTCTTGCGCGCATTTTCCAGACAGTTCTCCAGCACCGCATCGAAGAGATTCGCGGGAATCGTGCCGATAAGTGGGCCAAGCGCCTTGAACGTGGCGCCGCTATCGGCGTGGCGCTCGATGGCATCCTGCCACCATTCTTCAGCGGGCAGCATCATATAGGCTGCCCTCAGCGCCGGGTTTTGCAGTTTGTCGAGCGTGGTTTGCAGGCGTTTTGCCAACTGCGGCAATTGCCGCTCCAGCATCGCGTCGTAATCGGATTTGCGGCGTTTTTCGATTTCCGGTTTGGTTGCACTTGCGGACGTCAGCGCATACAAGGACTGCAATAAATTTTTCATATCGTGCGTGAGTCGCGCACCGGTTTCATGCACCGCCTGCATATAAGCGTTTTGCTTCAACACTTGCTCGCGACGCTTGCCTTCGTAGAATTCGCCCACCACTTGCGCCAGCAAGCGAAGATGCAGAAACATTGCCGGCGACAGATGGATTTCGGTGAAAAAAGTAATCTCCAGATCGTGATATCGGAACGCCGAATCGAAGTCGGTCTTCTTTCCATATTGTCCCGGGCCATCGGGTGATTGCCAGACACAGCCGACAATCCAGGGGAATTTTTCGATTTCTTCGAGCGTGTTTTGCAGGAAGCGCCCGGAGCTCAAGTCGGCTTCAGAAAGTTCAGCAATGCGCCGCATCCAAAGCTCGAACGGCATGCCGACACTCATCAGGTACTGCGAGAAATAGGTGCGCAAGCCACCGAAGCCAGTGCGCGGACCCCACAACACGGCAAGCACGAACAAGGCGGCGGCGAACGCAAGTACGGTCAGAACGACCGCCTGAAAGTATTGATTGTTGGTCACGCGCATGGCCGCGATGCTGCCCAGGACCAACACGACCACCAGCTGAAAAACGATCAAGCTATAGAAAAAATCGAATACCTGCGTCGTGCCTTCATCTTCGGCGCGAAATGGCAAGACCACCATCAACAGCAGCGACAAAGGCAGAAAAATGCTTGCCATCAAACGCAGGCCCGCTGGCAGCGAGGTAAGTTCAAGCAGCGAGACAGGTACCGTCCAGATCAATAACACGGTGAATAGATAAAAAACGGCGACCAGATAAAACCGGCTGCGCCGCGCTGCCTGCAGGGTGAAAACTTTCCCGCCCATGATGGCGATCAGCATCGCGACCCAGGTCACCAGCATCCAGCCGTCCAGAAAAAACAGCACGACTGCTGTGATGCCGAATAACAGGAACAGTGCCACGAATTTCAGTTCGCGTTCGGTGCTGATGAAAGGTTGCCACAACAAGAAGAGGCCGAAGTGGATCATCAACCAGATGCGCTGAAAGTCGCTGCCGGAATCCGACAGCAAGCCCGCATGCAACGACAGCAGCATCGCCACGATGACCCAGCGGCGACCGCTAACGATCCAACTGATGAGCGGTTTGTCGGGCGTAGAGCGAAGGCGACTCAGGGGCATAGTTGGCAGGCGCAATACGGTGGGAACATGAGCCTAGCGTGAATAACCTGTTGATGCCAAAGCGTCAATCCCTCCGAATTGCTGCGCGGAAACTGTCGGAATTCCGGACACGTGTACCGATGCAAGACAACAAACGGGTTCCAGCAGGTGAGAATCGCGAACACAATTTTGAACGAAGACATTAAATGTTATTTAAATCAAATAGTTATTGAGTTGGCACAGTGATTGCTGATATCTCGTCAGGCAAACCACCACCGAATCAGGAGAACCCCATGAAAGCGATGAACCAAATCAATCTGTATGACCTGGCAACCGTTTTCATCGCTTTCGGGATGGTGATCGGTTTGGCACTGAAATAATTTTCAAGCATTACCAATCCAATAAAAAACCTCACTTACCGGAATTCGGAGACAACAATGAAAAGCATGAAATCTTTCAAGGGCCAGCAATCAGGTTTTACCCTGGTTGAAATCGCCATCGTATTGGTGATTATCGGTCTTTTGCTCGGCGGCATTTTAAAGGGCCAGGAATTGATCAATAGCGCCAAGGTCAAGGCGATGGTGAACGACATGAAACTGGTCGCCACGCAGGTCTACGGCTATCAGGATCGGTTCAAAGCGATGCCGGGTGATGATCCGCGCGCGTCCACCAACCTCGCCGGCGCGGCAAACGCAGCCACGCCTGCGGCGTCGCTCGCCAATGGCCGGATTGAAGGTGCATGGAACTCAGTAACGGCAACGGATGAATCTTTCCTGTTCTGGCAGCATGTCCGGTTTGCCAATCTCGCGACCGGAACCACCTCAGTCGTAGATCCCGTATATCGACCGCTCAATAGCGAAAATGGCAATCTTGGTATCACAAGTGCCGCGATTCTGACTGCCCCGACGACACCGTTCAATGGCTCTTTCTTTGTCTGTCAGGGAAATATCAACGGTCGATTCGCACGTCAGATCGATACGACGATGGATGACGGCAACCCTGCGACCGGCTCAGTTCGTATCATCGTCGGCAACAACGCCGCGACAGCAGCGGACGCCACCACGACGGCAGCAATGACGTTAGCCGGCGACGGTGCGGTATACACGGTTTGCGCGGCATTCTAATTTTTTGCCACACAAAAAAATGCCCGCTTTGGCGGGCATTTTTTTTGTCCAAAGTCGGTTAATTTACCCCTGCAACAACCGCATCTCCGCCTTCGCCAGCGCCTCCGGCGTCCCTGTCAACACCAGCACATCGCCCGCCTCCAGTACTAGATCCGGCTGCACCTCGGTCGCATGCGCTCCGCGCCGCCGCAATGCGGATAGCCGAATGCCGATGTCATCGAAGCGTTGCGACGCAATACTTTTTCCCACGGCTGCTGCGCCGCTATCGATACTGATCGATTGCATGCGCGGCTGCTGGAGATCGAATTGCGCATCGTCCATGTCGGTGGCACCGGGAAAAAATCCGCGCAGCAATTCGTAGCGTTCACCGCGCACTTGCTTCAGCCGTGCGAGTACTTTGTTGAGCGGCGCACCAAGTTGCAACATGGTTTGCGTCGCCAGCATCAATGAACCTTCCACCACCTCCGCGACAATCTCCGCCGCCCCTGCCGCCCTCAATTTTTCGACATCCGTGTCATCAAACGTGCGCACGATCACCGGCGCATCCGCATGCAATGCGCGTACGTGGGAAAGGATCGTCAGCGCCGCATGGGTGTCGGCAAAACTCACCACCACGGCCGAGGCGCGCGGCAATCCGGCCGCCGTCAACACTTCGCGGCGCGACGCATCGCCGAACATCACGGAGTCACCCGCTGCGGCTGCTTGTCGCACGCGCATCGGATCCGAATCCAGCGCAATGATGGAAATATTTTCGCGTTCCAGAAATCGCGCGAGACTTTGGCCCGATCGACCATATCCGCAGATGATCACATGCTGCTTCTTGCTCATCGCTTTGATCGCGAGTTGTTGCAATTGCACGGCGCGCGCCTCCCATTCGCCCGCCACCAGCCGCATGACGATCTTTTCGCTATACGCCAGAATCAGCGGAGACAGCAACATGGAAATCAGCATCGCGGCAAGCACCACTTGCGTGACCGGCTCGGATAATGCTTGATGGCGACCCGCCAGCGACAGCAACACAAAGCCGAATTCACCTGCCGGTGCCAACGCCAGCGCGCAACGAAGCGCCACGGCTTTGTCGTTTTTCAATATCAGAGCCAGCAACACGATCAGCAGAAATTTCAACGTGATCAACGCGGTCAGCACCAGCAAAACAATCAGCCAGCGATCAAGCACGACGCGCGGATCGAGCAACATGCCGATGGTGATGAAAAAGAGGCCGAGCAACACGTCGCGGAAGGGCTTGATGTCGTTTTCCACCTGATAGCGGTACTCGGTTTCCGATATCAACATGCCGGCAAGGAATGCCCCCAGCGCCAACGAAAGCCCAGACGCCTCCGTCGCCCAGGCGAGACCGAGCGTGACCAGTAGCACCGCCAACACGAATAGCTCGGAAGATTTTTGCGCGGCGATCAAATGAAACAAAGGCCGCATGATGCGCTGGCCGAGCGTCAGAATCACCGCCAGTACCACGCCCGCTTTCAGCAACGCCGCACCGATTTCGACGGCGATGCGCTCGCCCGGGAGTGCTAACACCGGAATCATCACCAGCAGCGGAATCACCGCCAAATCCTGAAACAGCAGCACACCCATGATGCGTTTGCCATGCGGCGAATGAAGTTGCGTTTGCTCGGCGAGAATCTTGCTGATGATCGCGGTGGAGGACATGGCGAGAATGCCGCCGAGGATCAAGCCGGCTTGCCAGGTTTGACCGGCCATGGCGGCGACACCCATCACGATCACAATCGACAATCCAACCTGCAATCCGCCGAACCCGAGCACCAGTTTTCGCATCGACACCAGTTGCGGCAACGAAAATTCCAGGCCGACTGAAAACATCAGGAACACGACGCCGAATTCCGCGAGATAACGCGTGCCGGGTGTATTGGGCACAAAACCGAGCGCATGCGGCCCGATCAACACGCCTACCAGCAGATAACCCAGAATCGCCGGCATTTTCAGGCGGCGGAAAACCACCACCATCACGACGGCGGTCGCGAGCAGAATGACGACGAGCGGCAATGTGGCTTCAGTGGTCATTAGGTGGCGGCAGCCCGGGTGGTTGTATCGGAGGTATGACATTACAATGTCGATATGCAGAGTCTATTACAAGCCCGTTCGCTCTCGGACACCGATCGCACGCTAAAGCTGGCGCGCGAGACAATGACCATCGAGGCCGACGCGGTCAATGCGCTGTCGTTGAAATTGGGCGAGGCATTTCTCGCCGCGCACAAGTTGCTGTTCGACGCCACCGCCAAGCAGGGGCGCGTGGTGGTGACGGGCATGGGCAAGAGCGGGCATATCGGCGGCAAGATTGCTTCCACCCTGGCCTCGACGGGAACCCCGGCGTTTTTCATGCATCCGGGTGAAGCGAGCCATGGTGACTTGGGCATGATCACAGCCGGTGATGTGGTGATTGCGATTTCCAACTCCGGCGAATCCGATGAGATCCTCAAAATTTTGCCGCAATTGAAACGTCGCGGCACGCCCATCATCGCCATTACCGGCAGACCGAATTCCACGCTGGCCGAAGCGGCCACGGTGCATCTCGATGCGGCGGTCGAAAAAGAAGCCTGCCCACTGAATTTGGCCCCCACCGCGAGCACCACCGCGACCTTGGCGTTGGGCGATGCGCTCGCGGTGACGCTATTGGATGCGCGTGGTTTCGGTGAGGATGATTACGCGATGCATCACCCTGGCGGCGCACTCGGTCGCCGCCTCTTGATGCATGTAAGCGATGTGATGGTGGTGGGTGAACGGGTGCCGACGGTGCCGGCCGATTCATTGCTGCCCGCCGCGATCATGGAAATGTCGAAAAAAGGTCTCGGCATGACGGCCGTCGTGGACGCGAACCAAACATTGCTCGGCGTATTCAGCGATGGTGACTTGCGCCGCGCGCTGGAGGCGCATGAAAACATCCGCTCAATTCCCATCATCGACGTGATGACGCGAGTACCCAAGACCATTTTGCCGAACCGCCTCGCGGTGGAAGCGGCCGAATTGATCGAACGCCACAAAATAGGCTCGAGTGGGCTCCTGGTGGTCGATGAAAACAATCGACTCCTTGGTGCGGTACATGTGCTGGAACTGATGCGTGCGGGCGTGCTGTGATGCGTTGGGTCGCGCCGCCAGGTGTCGATGCCGATGTCTTGGCTCGCGCAGCGAAAATCAAGCTGGCGGTGTTCGACGTCGATGGCGTCTTGACCGATGGGCGTCTGTACTACGGTGCCAACGGTGAGGAGCTGAAAGTATTCAATACGCTCGATGGTCACGGTCTGAAAATGCTGCATGGCTCGGGTGTCGATCTCGCCATCATTTCCGGCCGGGCCTCCGACGCGCTCGCGAGGCGCGCGAAAGATTTGCGGATTACCCAACTATTCATGGGTGTGGACGACAAACGTGCCGTGTTCGATCAACTCTTGCAAAACATGTCGATCGAACCCAACGAGGCGGCGGGACTCGGCGACGATGTGATTGACCTGCCCTTTCTTTCGCGATGCGGATTCGCCGCCTGTGTGCCTTCCGCGCCGCACTATTTGAAGACGCAAGTTCACTATACGACCGACGCCGAAGGTGGCCGAGGGGCCGCGCGCGAATTCTGCGAAATCATCATGCAGGCACGCGGCACGCTCGACGCCGCGCTCGAAAAATATCGGCAATAGCGATGTTATGGGTTAAGACGTTTCACATTGTTTTCATGGTCGCGTGGTTCGCGGGGCTCTTCTATTTGCCGCGCTTGTTTGTTTATCACGCGATGTCCGACGACAAAATTTCGATCGAGCGATTCAAGATCATGGAGCGAAAACTCTATTTCGGCATCATGACGCCGTGCATGATCTTGACCTTGGCGCTGGGCTTCTGGCTGTGGCTTGGCTGGTGGGGCGGTACCGGCTCGGCGATGGCTTGGATGCATGCAAAACTGGCGCTGGTGCTGGTACTGGTCGCACAGCATTTTTACCTCGGCAAATTGATGAACGATTTCAAACACGACCGCAACCGCCACGGCCACGTCTTCTATCGCTGGCTGAATGAAATTCCCACCTTGCCGGTGTTGATCGGCATTGTCGTTCTGGTGGTCGTGAAGCCTTTCCAGTAATCCGTCTCGATGGGGCTTTCCCATCGAGATGCACTTCTCACGTTCTCTTTCGGGAGAAGGTCGAGATGAAGGGAAACAAATATGGGTCTTCAGGAAAGCGAGTGGGTAATTTTGAGTCATTTTAGAGCGCCGGGAGCATGCAGGTGAGTATTTTTAGCCGCAAGTATTCTTCGTCACGCAGTCCATACGCGCGCCGCTGGATGACGCGAATCTTGTTGTTCAATCCTTCCACGAAACCGAGCGAGACCTTGTTCTCCGGTTTGCAGTAAGCCGCGATTCCATCCCAATGCCGATCAATCATTTCAGCGAATTTCTCGAACGGTTTCAGACGCTGCCACTTCAGGCTTGCGCGCCAGTTGTCGAAGAAGCGGCGCGCCCAACCTTCGCGTTCGTAGTCCCAGAGTTGGCCAAAGGACTCTTTGAGAAGGTACGCCGTGTTCAGCCGCTTGTTGGCCGCCAACAAAGTCTTCAACGCACGCTTGCCCTCCAGGTCGAGATTCTCCCGGTGCGACAGCAGCGTGTACTTCTGGCCCTTGATGTAGCGGCGATCCTTCCCGGACAGGCGCGCGTATTCGGACTTGCGCACCGTGTCGAGCGCCTGGCCCAGGTGGGCCATGATGTGGAACTTGTCGAACAAGATGGCCGCCTGCGGCGCGTGCGCGCGGGTCGCGTTGCGGAAGGGCTTCCACATGTCCATCACCGCCAGCCGAATGCCCCGGCTCTTCTTCTCTCCCAGCGAGGCGTAGAACATCGCCATGCTCGTCTCCGAACGGTCGTGACCGCCGAACCAGATCGGCCGCCGGCGAATCAGGTCGCTCACGACGATGCGGTAGGTGTGGCCTTTGCGGATCGAGATTTCGTCGATACCGATCGCTTTCGGTCCCGGCGTTCCCGCTTTCGCCAGTTGGGCGCGCATGTACTGCATCTCCAGCGTCTTGACCGTATCCCAGTCCAGCTTCAGTTCCTTGGCAACGTCCTTGATCGTCCCTTGCCGACAGCGGCGACCGACGTAATGAGCAAAGCGTTTGGTATAGAAGAAGTTGTCTGCCAGGAAATCGAGCCGCTCGCGTTTCACTTTGCCGCAACACCGGCATTGCACGCGCCGCACCTCGATATCCAGATAAATGCGCGTGTCGCCACTGGACAGGTCGCGAACGCGCCGCGTGCGCCGGTCGTACCAACCCGATTGCGTTTGTCCACAACAGCCGCAGATTGTTTTTTTGAGCGTCGAACAAGAGTGATGACGCGCGCCTTTGGGTCACCAAAGATTCCGCGCACGGTGGGCTGCGGACGAAAACCGACGAACGCGTACGCATCCGACAGCCGTCTTTGTCGCTTGCTTAAATTTGCCATCCGAACATGATGCCCAATTCAAACGCAATTGAAAACACTGAAAGCCCAGTATCCATGCGGCTTTCAGACGATTTCAGCTACATATTTACCCACTTGTTTTCCTGAAGAGCCCTTTTTTTATTTCAAATTTCCGTCATTCCGGCGCAGGCCGGAATCCAGTCCGTCGTAAAACCAATGAGTCACGAAGGACTGGATCCCGGCCTGCGCCGGGATGACGCGGTAATTAAACGTACCGATTCCAGCGGAGTATGCCCATGAAGACACTCTCAACCGCATTCAATTTTGCCACCTCCATTGCGCTCGCTGGCTGGCTCGCGCTATTCGGCTATCCCTGGTGGCCGCAGACGGCGCGCGCGATCGTCTTTACGATTGCGGTCGCGTTGCTTTCGGCTTTGTATGTCTACTTTCTGTTTTTCGCCCGGTACCTCGATGAACCGGGTACCAAAATACGCGGAAATTTCCGCTCGCTGGCGGGTGTGGTCAAGCTGTTTCAATCGCCGCGCGCGGTGCTGGCGGGATGGATCCACTACCTAGCGTTTGATTTGATGGTCGGGCTATTCATCGCCGTCGATGGCGCGCGCATCGGCATCGCACATTGGTGGTTGCTGCCGATACTTTTCCTCACGCTGATGTTCGGCCCGGCGGGTTTGCTGCTTTATCTGGTGGTGCGGGTCGTGGTATCGCCGGGCGGGTGGCTGATCCTCACCTAACGCGTCAATTTTTCCGCTGCGATCACATCGCCGACGACTTCGGCGAGATTCACCGGCGCGGCGCGGTCATCGAGCTCCACCACAACGAGATAGCCGCGATCCATTCCGCCCGCCGTGAAGGCTTTGGCCAACGTGAGTTGATCGCTGTGCATCAGACGGCCATCGGACTTCGACCAATATTCCATCGCCACCATGCAACCCGCCGACGGTGTGCCCGGATAGTAGGGATTACCGCGATAGTACTCGGGGTTGATCGTGGTGCCGTGCAGCAACATGTCGTCGCGCCCTGCTAGGCCCGCGTGCCATGCTTCCTTGAAGGGAAAATAGCCGCGCCATGCCGGTGGTAGAAAACTCTCGTATTGGGCCGCGGTCCATTCGCCGATGATATCGGCATGCGCGTACTCGGCCATCGTCGCTTCCTTGGGAATTTTCGAATGCAGATACGGCGTCGGGCCGATCCAGGGATTGGTCGCCGTGCCGGCACCGACGATGGTGAACAATCCCTGCGGCGTATTGCCATTGGTGATGGTGCCGGGCAAATTGGACAACGCCAATGCGAGATGCGAAATATTGAAGTAGCCGCCGTCGGCGTTGCGTACGAATTTTCCATCGCCGCCGCGCACCATCGCGAGCCCCGGTCGATTGCGATCCGGACGCTGAAAGCTGTAGATCACCGGCAGGCCGGGGCGAAACGGATGCGCGAGCAAATCGATCAGCGGCGGACGCGATTTCCGTTCCGTCGGTGCATCGATGCCGAGCGCATGTTCGAGCGCAATCAGACGTCCCTCATTGGCCCAATCGGGAAAGCACGCAACGAGCTTTTCGCGCAGCATCGCGCGCGTCCCGGTCGTGTCGCCCGCCTTCAGAATCGCATACGCAATGATCGCGAATTCTCGCGGCGTGGCGATGCGATCGAGCAAAGGCAGCAGCGCGGGTGCGGACTCGCGCGCGTACAGGGTGTACGCGGCCGACAATACGGCGCGCTGAAAATCGATCGGCTTCGATTCGATGTCAATCAGCGCGTTTTGCAAAATGCTCCAGCCTTCCGCGCGATCGCGGTTCAGAAACGCAATCGCCCACAGCCCGCCCGGCGCGCCGGAATCCTCATCGCCGGCGGTGGTCGCGGGCGTCATCTGCGTGGCCGCGCGGATGCGCTCAAGGCGCTCCGCGATGGCGGCACGTTCGCCTTCAAGGCTGGCAAGCGGCGCGATGAAGTCAGCAGGACGATAGGCGGCAATCTCGGCCGGCGTGTGACGCTTTTCCTTTTCGCCGCCGACACTCGCGCAACCGGCGAGCAACGCGAACATCAGGACGACTGGAAGCCTATTGGCAAGCATTGTCTTGATCAACGCAATGGCCTCAACGCGCCGCCGCCCGGATCGCCTTCAATGTCGTGTTCGGCGTAATCGCTTCCGGATCGATGCGGATTTCGATCAGCGCGGGCTTACCTGCATTGAGTGCGCGCGTGAACGCGGGCGCGAATTGTTCCGTTGCCTCCACCACTTCGCCATGTGCGCCGAACGCGCGCGCATACGCGGCGAAATCGGGATTCACCAAATCTGTACCGTGTACATGCCCGGGGAATGCGCGCTCCTGATGCATGCGAATCGTGCCGTACATGTTGTTGTTGACGACGATGAAAATCACATTGAGTTGATACTGAACCGC
Organism: Betaproteobacteria bacterium; assembly: GCA_031430555.1. Lineage (GTDB taxonomy): Bacteria > Pseudomonadota > Gammaproteobacteria > Burkholderiales > Usitatibacteraceae > UKL13-2. Next base: position 19,913 of record JANPBQ010000096.1, on the reverse strand, counting down.
CGTGGCGAGCTCCTGCCCGGTCATGAGAAAACAACCGTCGCCCGCAAAGGCGATCACGGTGCGTTCGCGGTACATCGCCTTGGCGGAAATCGCGGCCGGCACGCCATAACCCATCGCGCCGGAGGTCGGTGCTAATTGCGTGCGGAACCCGCCGTAGCGATGAAAGCGATGCAACCAGGTGGCATAGTTGCCGGCACCGTTGGTGAGGATCGCATCCCTCGGCAATACGCTCTCCAGATGCTGCATGACATCCCACATTTGCACGGCACCGAGAATTTCCTTGCGCGCTTGCCACGCGCAATAGTCGGCGTTGGCCGCCACCGCGTTTTGCTCAACAACGTCACGCGTCAATCTCGGCAACGCGGCAAGCGCGCGCGCCATTTCCGGCATTGAGGCGTTGATCATCAAATCCGCTTGATAGACGCGCCCCAGCTCTTCCGCGCCGGCGTGAATGTGAACCAGCTGCTGCGCGCCCGATTGCGGGAGAGGCGCCTCGATCAGCGTGTATCCGCCGGTAGTCATTTCTCCCAAACGCGGACCGAGCGCGATCACCAGGTCGCTCGCTTTGATGCGCGCGGCGAGCGCAGGATTGATGCCGATACCGACGTCGCCTGCATAATTGTGATGGGCATTGTCGAACAGATCCTGAAAACGAAATGCGCAACCGACGGGGATCTTTTGCGTCTCGCTGAAGTATTGAAGGTCCGCACATGCCGCCGCGTTCCAGCCGGAGCCGCCGGCGATCACGAATGGCCGTTCTGCGCCCCGCAACATCGCTTCGATCCGCATCAATGCTTGTTCTCCGGGCGATGCGCTGACGCGTTGCCAGGCGCGCGCATCACTGATTGCGACCATTGAAGCGAGCATGTCCTCGGGCAGCGCCAGCACCACCGGCCCCATGCGCCCACTCGTCGCCACCTGAAACGCATGCGCGATGAATTCCGGCACGCGCTCGGCACGATCGATCTGCGCGACCCATTTCGCCATCTGGCCAAACATGCGGCGGTAATCGATTTCCTGAAAGGCTTCGCGCTCGACAAAATCGCCGCCGACCTGGCCGATGAACAGGATCATCGGCGTGGAATCCTGAAACGCGGTATGTACGCCGATCGACGCATTGGTCGCACCGGGGCCGCGCGTGACGAAGCAAATCCCCGGCGCGCCGATCAATTTGCCGTGCGCCTCGGCCATGTTGGCCGCACCGCCTTCTTGCCGGCAGGTAATGAGCTCGATTGAGTCGCGATGCGCGTACAGCGCATCGAGCACCGGCAAGTAGCTTTCGCCGGGTACACAGAACGCGCGCGTTACACCGTGAATCTTCAGTTGATCGACGAGAATTTGTCCGCCGGAGCGGAGAGCCGGTATCGTCATTTCTGCGTGACCTCGTAGCCTTTGTTTTTGAGCAATTGAACCAAGCCCTGCGGCCCGATGAGATGCAGCGAGCCTACCGCGACAAAATGCGTTGATTTGGCGGCGAGATAGCCCTCGATTTTTTTCAGCATCACGCCATGCCGGCTTTGCAGCAGAATCTCGTTCAACTTGTCGGTCGATTTCATGCCCCGGTTGACTTCGGTCGTGACTTCCGCCATCAACGCGGTGTCGCCGGTTTGCCACGCGTTGACCATGCCGGTGACTTGCTCGGGCGCTCGTTTCAATTCGAGCGTGGTCACCGCGTTGTCGAGAAAATCCTCCTGCAACTTCGCCGGCATCGCATTCATCATTTTCAATTGCGCGGTCATCGATTCAAGCTCGCCGACCGGCTTGCCCGCATCCCTGGCGCGCGCCAGTAGATAGGCATCGACACCGAGATTCATGTCGTAGCCGAGGCGGGAAAACTCCAGCACCGACAGCAAACCACCGATCACGAATGGTTTCATCGATTTCACCGCATCATCCGGCATCTCCAATCGCGTGAGTTGTGCCTTGAGCCGGTCGTAGAGTGGTTTTGGAATGTGTTTGTCCAGCGTGTCCGGTGGCGCATAACCGATCAGCACCTGCATGTCGGCATCCGATGTCGTGCCACCGGTATCCGCCTCAACGACCAGTTTCGCCGATTGGTCGAACGCCGTTTCCACCGCCTCGGGCAAGGGATAAAACGCCTGCTTGCCGACGTGAATCGTGCCGAACAGCCAGACGATGCCGGTCGGCGATTTCACTTCCCACAAAAAGGACTTGGTACGCGATGGCACCGGCACCGGCCCGATGCGTTTGCGCGGTGGCGCAATCGAGGTGGGTGGTACGGGCAAATCCACGCCGGGGGTGCTCTGCGGTCTCGTGGGATCGTAGATCTCCGACCCAGCGGGTGTGGCCGGTTTGGCTTGGCTGACCACCGCAGGCGCGGTCGCTGCGACGGCGATGGTGCCCGCGCCTGCCACCAGCAATGCAACCAACAGGGATGACGCAACACGGTTCAAATTCATGGCACCGATTTCAACATTGGGGAGAAGGTCGCGGCCCGTCAAATATTTCGTGCCGCGAACCACGATTTTCGCAGGAATGTGCCGCGCTCGCGAATTGCACGTCTGATTTGTGCCGGCAATGCGGTGCGCCGCGCCGCATTCGACTGCTACAATCCTCACGCGAACCGGTCAACTATCTTGAGGTGCAGCATGCAGATTCACTCCCATTTCGCCCACGCGCATCAACTTGAACATGTACTGGCGGCGACGAGGACATTCGAGGCAAGGAAGCCCTGAGCGCAGCACCATGCGCAGCCTTGTATTTGTTGGATTGGCACTCGCCAGCCTGCCGGGATGGCCGCAGGGCCAATGCACGCATCGCGGCGATTTGAGCCCAATATATTGCGACGAAAATCGCGACTTGATTGCCGACGCGCCAAAAGAAAAATCGAAATGGCGCAATCCGGCAACGTTGATGTTGAGCTATTCACCGCAGGAAGATACCGCCGCCTACGAAAAATTGTGGGCACCGTATGTCGCGCATCTGTCGCGATGCGTCGGCCGCCCGACGAAATTCTTGCAGGTATTTTCCAGCGCCGCTGCCATTGAGGCGCTGCGATCGGGGCGCATTCAGTTCTCGTTGCTGGCCACCGGCGATACGCCGTTCGCGGTCAACGTCGGTGGCGCAGTGCCGTACGCTGGAATAGGCAATGAAAAATCGTTACTGGGCTATCACGTCGTCGTATTGGTGAAACACGATAGCCCTTACAAATTGCTCACCGATCTGAAAGGCAAGCGCGTCGCGCACACCGCCCCGTCATCGAACTCGGGCAACATGGCGCCGCGCGCCTTGTTCCCGGCGTTGGGTCTCAAGCCCGACAAGGATTACAAGGTCATCTATTCGGGCAAGCACGACAATTCGGTGATCGGCGTATTGAGCGGCGATTACGATGCTGCCGCGGTGGCCGACGATGTGCTGGATCGCATGGTGTCGCGTGGGCTGGTCAAGCCCAACGCCTTCCGCGTTCTCTTCAAGAGCAAGCCGTTTCCCGCCGGCAGCATGGTGCATGCGCACGATCTCGATCCGGCGCTTGCGACGTTGCTCAAATCCTGCACGCTGGCCTACACGTTTTCGCCGGAACTGAAAACGGCGTTTCAAGGGTCGGATCGTTTCGTGCCATTGGATTACCGGCGTGATTTCGAATCCGTGCGCGACGTTGCGAAAAACAGCGGTGCCGCATCGCTGCGGCCGGGGTTTGACGGCAACCACAAAAAGAGCGAGCCGGTCAAATGACTGAAAACAACAACGCCCTTGATCGCTCGCTGCACATTCGCGGGCTCGTCAAGGAATACCAACGCGGCGTCCCGGTCTTGAAAGGCATCGATCTCGATTTCGCGGGCGTGGGTATGACTGCCATCATCGGGCCATCCGGCACCGGCAAATCCACGTTCATACGTTGCATCAATGGCTTGGTGGTGCCGACGGCGGGAGAAATATTGTTTCAGGGTCAGGATCTGGCGCAATTGAAAGGTGCCGAACTCCGCGCCGCGCGGCGAAAGATCGGCATGGTGTTTCAGGAATACAACCTGGTCGAGCGCCTGACGGTGATGGAAAATCTGCTCACTGGCCGGCTCGGTTACATGTCCGCGTTCAATGCGTGGCGGCGGAAATTTCCGCAAGCCGATATCGATGAAGCCTATGCTTTGCTCGATACCGTCGGCCTTGCCGCCTTCGCCAATCAACGCGCCGATAGCCTCTCCGGCGGGCAGCGGCAACGCGTCGGTATCGCGCGCGCGGTGATGCAGCATCCGGAAATTTTACTGGCCGATGAACCGACTTCTTCACTCGATCCGAAGACCTCGGTGGAGATCATGGAATTGATGGCGGATCTTGCGGCGAAACGCAATATTCCGGTGGTGGTTAACATTCACAACGTCGTACTCGCCAAACGGTTTTGCGGCCGCATGATCGGCATGACCGAAGGCCGCGTGGTGTTCGACGGTGGGCCGGCACAGTTGACGGACGCGAAATTGAACGAGATTTATGGTGGGGAGAATTGGATTGAGTGATGGCCGTCGTTCCCGCGCAGGGAGAGACGGGGGTTTCGCGTCCCGTGGGACGCGCCTGTCGAGCCGGAAATCGTTTATCGATTTCCGTGGCAAGAGCCCAGTGGCGTTCGCCGTACGCCACTGGGGTGAATGCATGCATTCACCGTGCGCGGGAACGACGGAAAAACTCGGTAGACATTGCAAGTGAACACCGCCACCATCACTCCAGAGCGCAACCCATTCCCCGCCCACTGGCCGACCCGCCTCGGCGCAATCGCGCTGCTCGCCTACATCCTCTGGGCGGCCGCGCAACTCGATTTCACCTGGTCGCGCTTCATGTCGGGCCTCGGCAATGCGAATCGATTTCTCACTCGCATGTTTCCGCCCGATTTCGGCGGCGACAAATGGGAAATGATCGTCAAGGGACTTACCGAGAGTCTGGAAATCGCCGTCATCGCAACCGCGCTTGGTATTGCGATTTCACTACCAATCGGATTGATGTCCGCGCGCAATTTGTCGCCGCCATGGATCTCGTGGCCGGCGCGCATGCTGATCGCGCTGTGCCGCTCGTTTCACCCAGTCATCGTCGCAATTATTTTTGTAAAGGCGCTCGGCTTCGGTGCCATCGCCGGCATCGGCGCGTTGGTGGTGGGCTCGCTCGGTTTCATTTCCAAACTGTTCGCCGAGGCTATCGAGGAAATTTCCTTGAAGCAGGTGGAGGCCGTGCGCGCATCAGGCGCGTCATTTGCAAACGTACTCACCTATGGCGTGTTGCCGCAGGTATTCGGGCGCTTCCTCGGCTTTTGCAGCTATCAGCTTGATTCCAATTTGCGCAATTCGACGATGGTCGGCATCGTCGGCGCAGGCGGTGTCGGCGGCACATTGTTCGCGGCGTTTCAGCGTTTCGACTATGACTTTGTGCTGGCCATTCTAATCAGCATCATCACGCTGATCTTCATCGGCGAAATCCTGTCGAATATTTTGCGTGCAGTGTTTCTCGATAACAAGAACCTGTCAGCGTGGTTCGGCAAAACGCAATCGAAGATCGCCATCGCACGGCGCGGGGAACAGGAATGAGCCCTCTGGCGGCTGCTGTCAACCACGAATGGCACCGCTTCACTTTCGAGCAGCGCATGATCCGCTTCACCTGCTATTTTGTCGCCGTCGCCGCGTTGGCGATGTCATTGCGTCATATCGAATTCACTCCGGAATTCCTCTACGACGCGCCCGCGCAGATTCAGGATTTTTTCGTGCGCATGTGGCCCATCGATCAAACGTTCTATGCCCAATCCGTGCATGAAGCATTGATCGAGACGCTCAACATCGCCACAATCGGCACCTTGCTCGCCATCGTGCTCGCGTTTCCGATCGGCATGCTGGCCGCGCACAATCTGGTGCCGGTGACCGCGATCAATTATTTCGCCAAGTTGCTGCTGGTGTCGTCGCGCTCAGTCAATTCATTGGTCTGGGCGTTGCTGTTCATCGCGGTATTCGGCCCCGGCGCGCTGGCAGGTACGTTGGCGATTGCATTTCGCTCGATTGGATTCGTCGGCAAGCTGTTCGGCGAGGCGCTCGAAGAAACCGCACCAGGACAGATCGACGCATTAACCGCCGTGGGTGCCTCGCCCGCCAGCGTGTTCGTGAAAGGCTATTGGCCACAAGTGAAGCCAGCGTTCATTTCGATCGCGCTGTTCCGCTGGGATATCAACGTACGCGAGTCCGCCGTGCTCGGGCTGGTCGGCGCGGGCGGCATCGGCATGGCGATGGATTCGGCGATGAATCTGTTTCGCTGGGATCAGGTGGCGGTGGTGTTGATCACGATTTTTGCGGTGGTGATTTTGGCGGAAATTCTGGTCACCACGATTCGTAAGAGGGTGCTTTGAGGTGCAAGCAGAATCAGGACGAACGGTAATTGATTGACGCGCATTGGGTGTCAGCGACAGCTTGGCCCGGTGCCGAACTCATGCACTGGCGCGGCGTTCGAGGCGAAATGCTCTTGAAATCCGCGCCAAATGGCCTTCTCCGGACTTGATTCTGGGGCGATCTACGTCTTTTTATCCACCGCAAATACCGCCTCGGTCGGCACGAACGGCTCGACGTCCACCCGCACATACCGCACATCGATCACATCGAGTTCCTCCACGCCGCCCGGTGCCCGCAACACTACCGCATCACCGGGGCGCGATTTCATCAGGGCGCGCGCGATCGGTGAAATCCAGCTGATGTGATTGCGCTTCATGTCCACTTCATCGACGCCGACGATGGTGACGGTATTCTCGATGCCCTTCTCATTCGCATACGTGACGGTGGCACCGAAAAAAACTTGCTCCGCGATTTCATCGTCGCGCGGGTTTTCCGGATCGACCACCTCGGCGATGTCGAGGCGCTTGGTCAGGAATCGCAAGCGCCGATCGATTTCACGCAAGCGTTTCTTGCCGTACTGATAATCGGCATTCTCGCTGCGGTCGCCATTTTTCGCGGCCCAGGAAACCGCCGCCGTGACAGTCGGGCGATCTTTTTTCAGGAGGTAGTCGAATTCTTTTTTGAGCCGTTGATGACCGCCCGGCGTGATGTAATTCTTGCTGCCGGCGGGCAACGGCGATGCGCCCTCTTCGCCGTCATCATCTTCGGCGTCATCATTTTCCTTGGTGAAGGCTTTACTCATGTTCACTTGATTTGCTGCAAAAATTGCTTGAGGCCGTCCAGCAGCATCTCAATGGCAATCGCGGTCAATATCAATCCCATCAAGCGCTCGATCGCTTCCATGGCGCGTTTGCCGAGCCATTTTTCGATGCGTTCGCCCATCGCGAGCAACGTGGCCGAGACGATCATCGCCGCCGTCAACGCGCCGATCCAGATGCCGACTTTCGCCGGTTCGCGCGAGACCATCAGCATCACCGTCGCCAATGCGGAAGGCCCGGCGATGAGCGGAATCGCGAGCGGCACGATGAACGGTTCTTGCTCCAGTGATTCGCCGAACACCGCCTCCTCCGGCTTGAACACCATGCGGATCGCGATCATGAAAAGAATCACGCCGCCGGCGATCGAGAGCGAAATTTCCGACAGGTGCATGACATCGAGGAATTGCTTTCCGCCGAACATGAACGCAAGCAAGATCAGGTAGGCGATCAGGCACTCGCGCAGCACCACCCGCACGCGGCGTGCATGATCGACCTGTTTCAACAACGATGCGACCACCGGCAGATTGCCGAGGGGATCCAGCACCAGAAACAGCAGCACAAAGGCAGAAATGAGGTCGGCGTTCATGTGGCATTTTACCGTGCGGCCCGATATCCGCTGCCGATGGAGGCGAAAGGTGGTGCGTGCCGTCGGTGTTTGACAATTCACTGCAAATTGATGAATATCAAGACGTTGGTTGCCACGCCGGCTATGGTGATCCATGGGCCGCCATCAACCCCATCGCCTCGGAGAAACCCAACATGAAGATACTCGTCGCCATCGACGGCTCGGACGCCTCGCTGAACGCATTGCGCTATGTCGTTTCGCATCACGCCATGTTCGGTGCGGAGCCAGAAGTGGTATTGGTCAACGTCCACCTACCGGTACCGTCGCTGCGAGCGAAAGCGGTGCTCGGTGCCGATGTCGTCGAACAATATTATCGGGAAGAAGCCGACGAAGCACTCGCACCAGCGCGTGCCCTGCTGCATGGGACGCCCTGCAAAGTCACCGAACGCACGATCATCGGTCAGCCGGACCAACAAATTATCGCTGCCGCGCAGCAGGATGCGTGCGAGTTGATCGTGATGGGCGCTCGCGGTCGCGGCGCAATCGGCAATTTTTTCATGGGCTCGGTCGCCATGAAGGTGATTGCCGAATCGCCAGTGCCGGTGTTGTCGATCAAGTAATCGGTTCGGCCGCGCGGCGGGACGTCTTGTCGAGACTCACGGGCGCGTTGCATCACCGCGAACCATTACAGATTCACGCCTCCTCCATCCTGAAGATTTCCGGCCCGACCATCAGCGCATTGAGCGCATATTGAAGCTCGCCCGGCGATTCGGCGTGCAGCGTAAATAGCGGAGCGCCCTTTTCAATGGGCTGCCAGCACGCGACATGCAAATCGATACCGGCCGATGGTGCCTGCGGTGCGCCAGCCAGCTTCGCGATGCGTGCGAGCCGGCGATTGCCAACTTCGACGATTCGCCCCGCGCGCGGCGCGACGACGACATGCTGATGGATCGCGCCCGTCGGCTCGCGGAAACCGCCCTGTGCGTCACAGATCGCCAAAAACTTGGCGAGCGCCTGCCCGGAATCGAGCAGGGTTTGCGCCTTTGAATAGCCTGCGCCACTCGCCGCAGCATTGCAGAATTCGAGCAAGTCGCCGGCGAGCTGCAAGGCGCGCTCGCGCAGATCCAGCGGTGCATCGGGCGCGCGCCGCAACACCGCCAGCACATCGCGCGCTTCCAGCGCCGGGCCGATGCCGCGGCCGACCGGCTGCAGGCCATCGGTGTAAATGGGCTGCACATGCAGACCCAGTTCTCCGCCGACATATTCCAGCAGATCGCCGAGCTTTCGCGCGGCGATATGACTGCGCACTTTTGCGGTCGGGCCCACCGGAATATCGATGATGGTGTGGGTCGATCCGGCGGCGATTTTTTTTGAGATCACCGAGGCCACCAATTGCGCCGGGCTATCAAGCTCCAGTGCGCGTTCCACTGCGATTAGCGAGTCATCCGCCGGGCTCAGTGCAACCGATCCTCCCCAGACGATGCAGGCACCCTCCAGCTCCACTACGCGGCGCATCATCGCGAGCCCCAGCGTGACCGGTGCCAGCACTTCCATCGTGTCGGCCGTGCCCGCCGGCGAGGTGATCGCGCGCGAGGAAGTCTTCGGCATCGTCAATCCCGCCGCCGCGATAATCGGCACGATGATCAGTGAAGTGCGGTTGCCCGGCAGGCCGCCGATGCAATGTTTATCGGCAATCGGCGAAGACTGCCACTTCAGTTTCGAACCCGCATCGACCATCGCGCGCGTGAGCGAGACCACTTCTTCGCGCGACATGTGTCCCGCCGCGCATGCAGCGACAAATGCGGCGATGTGAATGTCGGCGTAGCGACCAGCGACGATGTCGCCGATGATCGCGTTGAGCCTTTCATGGCTCATGGTTTCGCCGTAGAGCTTGGCGCGCACGCCGGAGAGCGAATCGAGTTCGGCGGCGTGGCTGACGGCGATGGCATCGCCCGCTGCCGCACCCAGCGCGCGCCATGCCGAGGTCGAGAGGCTGGCTTCCTCGGCGGTCAGCAATGCCGAATCAATCACGTTCAGCGTCGCGACGATTTCGCGGCCATGCAATTGCACGCGCAACCGCGCCTGTGCAGCGAAACCTTCCGAGCGACAAATCCGGCAATCGCGGTGCATGTAAATGACCGCTTGCTTATAGGTATCGATGCCCAGCCACTTCAAGCGCAGCGGTACCGTCGCCGCGGCGGCGTGCGCGGAGGGCGACGGCGGGATGGATTCGTTCATCGGGGTTTTTTCACACCGTCAAAATCGAGCGACACCGTTTCGAGATGATCGGGAACATGCGCGTTCCAGTGCAACTCCTCGCCGATGCGCTTACGCAGACTATCGGCCGCCTCCGGCTCGCCATGCGTGATAAAAACGCGGCGCGGCGGCGTCTCGAAGCCTTTCAGCCACTGAATAATTTCATCGGCATCGGCATGCGCGGAGTAGCCATTGATCTGATGAACCTCGGCGCGGATGGGGACTTTCCGGCCGAAGATTTTGATCTCATCGGCACCCGCCGCGATCGCGGCACCACGCGTGCCGCCCGCCTGATAGCCGGTCAGGACGATGGAATTTTTTTCATCCGACGCATACGCAATCAAGTGATGCAGCACCCGCCCGCCAGTGGCCATGCCGCTCGCGGCAATGATGACGGCGGGCATTTTCAAGTCATTCAGCGCTTGCGATTCCTCGACGGAATTGACGATGGTCGCGGCATTGCACATGCCCCGGCATTGCTCGGCATCGAGTCGATGCGAGGCGGCGTGGCGGCGATAGAGTTCGGTCGCGTTCATCGCCATCGGACTATTCAGGAAAACCGGCAAATCGGGAATCGCCTTGCGCGCCTTCAAGCGGTGAATCGCATACATCAGCGCCTGCGCACGGCCCACGGCGAATGACGGCACGACGATGATGCCGCCTCGCGCCGCGGTCTTTTCGATGATGTCGCCGAATTGAGTTTCAGGATCGATGGCTTCGTGGCGGCGGTTGCCGTAGGTGGATTCCAGCACCAGATAATCGGCGCGCGGAATGGTCGTCGGCGGCGGCATGATCGAATCGTGCGGACGGCCCAGATCGCCGCTGAAAACAATATTGCCGTGTCCGGTTTTGACTTCCACCATCGATGCGCCGAGCAAGTGTCCTGCCGGTCGCAGTGTCGCGCGCATGCCCGGCAACACTTCCCATTCGGTGTCCATTTTCACGCCCTTGATCGCCGCGAGCGAGGCAAGCGCCTCCGCTTTTGTATAGAGCGGCAACGCGGGATCGTGTTTCGAGAGGGCGTGGCGATTGAGGAACTTCGCCTCCTCCTCTTGCAAATGCCCGCTGTCGGGCAACAGGATCGCGCACAGATCGCGGGTGGCAAGGCTTGCATACACGGGTGCGGAAAAGCCATCGCGCACGAGCACTGGCAAATAGCCACTATGGTCGAGGTGCGCGTGGGTCAATATCGCGGCGTCGATCGTTTCCGGCTTCACCGGAAACGGCGCGCGGTTGCGCAGCCGCAATACCTTGTAGCCCTGAAACAAACCGCAGTCGATCAGCAGACGGTGCTTTTCATGATCGAGTACGTAGCGCGAGCCGGTGACGGTACCTGCCGCGCCGGCGAAGGTGAGTTTCATCGTTGCCTCTTTGCCGATGTGAACGATCAGGCTATTTTGCGCCTCGTCCCAGCGAATGCATGCGCGGAGGCCAGCCAGCCTGAAACGCGGGATCGGCACGTGCGATCAGACCGATCATCGTGTTGCGAATCGATGGTGCGAACGTCATGACCACCGTCAATTGCGCCGCGCGAGTAAGCGGTGGTCAGCGCGCGACTGAAGCGTTCTGCGAATGGGTCTGGGTGGCCGAAGATGAGGGTGACTTTGCGGGACATGGCAAGACGAGAGTCCCACGGCATCACTCACACCGGTTTGATTCGGATCAAATTTCCCGCCGAATCGGTTCGCGTCATTCTTCGAGGAAAAAGCCGCCGAACGCAGGGCGTCAAGTTGCTCGAAAGAATCAAGTCAGCATTGCGCGTTTACCGGCACCTGCGCGCCGATTCATGTCACTTGTCGCCGCGATGCACCAATACCGGCAACGAAGTCAGCGACAACACCTTCGTCGTCACCCCACCCAGGAAAATCTGCGAGAGGTTTCCGCGCCCGTGTGAACCCATGAAAATCAGGTCGCAAGCATGTGTCTTGGCGGCCTCGACGATCGATGCGGCGGTATGCTCGCTCGGGTCCGAGACGCCGGTGAACGACACGCCCGCCGCCCGCGCCATGTTCTCGATGTCGCCCAAGTGCTTCGCGGTTTTTTTTGCGACCGAGGCATCGAACTCGGCTTCGGAAAGCATGCCCGGCGCATACATCGAATCCTCGAGCACATGGGTGACGTACTGGGGCGTGGCCTCGAATCCCACAATCGCAGCGCGCAGGTCGCGCGCCAGGTCGATGGCAGCTTTGGCGGCATGCCGGGCCAACGGCGAGCCATCGATCGGCACCAGAATTTTTTTGTACATGATGAATCCTTGTCGGTTCGCGCGAGACCCATGGAGAATTTGCCGGGAACGGCGTATGCATTGGGTACGGCGATACCAGTATTCCCGAGCCGCATTCACGCAGTTTGATATGCGTCAAACGCGCGGCGCGCTGTACTACGGGCCGACGCACAAATTGGGAACCGTCAGCCGCGTGAAGAGATGCGGCGATGCCACCGCGCTGGACGGATAGTGCGCGAGTGCCTGCTTGAATTCGGGATGGTTGAACGCCGCGCGGAAATGGGCGACCGATTCCCACAAGGCGTAATTCATGAACACGTTGCTTCCGGCGATGGCTTGATGCAACTGCGTTGAAATGTAGCCAGGCGGCGGCGCTGTCGCTATCGCGCGAGCAATGCATCGCCATCGGCGGCGGCGCGAGTGATTTGAAGATGATGGCGGCGACAGGATTATCGATTGCCTATTACGCGTAGCCGGTGGTGCAATCGCAAGCGAATGCCGCGATCAATCAACTTGGGCTGGATGCGGTGTTGGGGTTCTTTGGCTGATCATCCAGCCCGCAAAATACCGGCAAACACAAGGCGGGGCGCGGCATTATGACGATAAATGCCCTGAAACCCGCACCTGTTGGCGATCTACGCGAGCGAATGTGACAACAAGTGCTCCCGTCCGCGCGAACGCTAGAAGGGCCAAGCCTTCTATTCGCGCCCATCTTTGAAGCCGATACTCCAATGTGTGCCGTCGCAGAATGGCTTGTTTTTGGAACCGCCACAACGACATAACGTGTAGCGCTCGGTGGAAGCCCCTTCACCCCAAGTTTGCGCAAGCAATTGAACGTCTCCCACGACTTCATATGGGCCATCCTTTGACACGGTGATTGATGGCTTGCATGGTGGCACTGCTTCCTCCGCCTCATCGAGCGTATAACTGAGAGCACCTGACGGGCATCGACAGATGACCTCGATGATCGCCTCGATTGCACCTGCGGCAGGATCGATCCACGGCTCCTGCTTGTACTTGAACACTGCAGCCAGACCATCGGTACAACGCCCGGCGTGCGCACAGAGCGCGCGGTTGTCGTGAATCGTGATCCCCTTGGCGCGATAGCTTTCGACCTTGTTGATGCTCGGATCGGATAGCTTGGCGTCGGAGAAGCCATTCTTGTTATGCGTCCCATCGCAGAATGGTTTATTGGATGAGCCGCCGCATCGGCAGAGCGCCATCACCGGTTTCGCGGCAATGGGATCGCCACGCGAGCCCTTGAGGTCGTCAAGGTTTTTGACGAGGTAGGGACCGTTGGGTTTGCATTCGATCGTTGGACGCTGGCTCATGTTGAAGTCCTCTCGTGTTTCGCGGAAGGTGGTTGGCAGACGCTTGGTTGCGGATGCCGACTCGGTCAAATTCTCAAGCCTTGATCATGACTGTCCTGGAGTAGGCGCAGCACGCGAGAAAATATCCGTGGTCTGTCCCTGATTACTTCTGATTACTTACCGAATCGAATTTTGAGCGGTTCTAACGTTCACGTTGAGCGGCCGCCGAGGCGCGAAGCGGCGAGGGTACCCGCCAGCGCCGCTGGCGGGCAGTCCGCTCGAACGTGCTGTTGGGCGTCACCCCCGAAACCGCGGTCACTTGGGCTGCAAGGTTACGATAATAAGGAACTCTTTGATTGCCTTGACCGCCTCGGCATGCGCCTGCGCGTCGTAGGCGACAGTGACTCCACGCTCGACGCACGGATCGCTCGCGTAGGTGAACGGCTGCTTCGTCTGGCTGTTCACGATGCGACCACCCGGCAACTCCTCCAAGCGGGGGCAGCCGCGCGTCGTCTGCGCCTGCGCAAGCTTGACCGGGTTCTTGAGCGCCGGGTTGTCGAAGACGTGATGCGCGCCGGGGTACTCGGTGAGAATGATGTCCTTTCCGACTTTCCTGAGGCGCTCGACGTAGGCGCGGCATCCGGCGGCGGGGACGTAGTCATCCGCCGCGCCGTGGAAGATGCGGATCGGCTTGTCCGCCACGTCCAGCCCGTCGATGAAGTCCCGGTTGCAGGTCGGATAGAGCCCAATGTGGCCGGCGAACGTGAGGCCGCCCGCCGGGCCGTGCATCGCGGCGAACCGCTTGAGAGCGGAGTAGTGGGCCGCTCCGCCGCCGCGCGAGAAACCCATGACGACGACTCGCGCCGGGTCGATCCGGGGATGCTTGCCGAGGACCTCGAGTGCGCGGTACGCGTCGCCGATGTGAGCCCAGCGGGCGAGCTGGTCCTGATCGTTCCCTGTGCTGGTGATGCCACGGCCCGTGAAGCTGTCGACGATGAAGGTCGCGACGCCGAGGGTGGCGAATTCGCGCGCCCAGTTGTCCTGCTGGCCCGACGGGCCGCCCGAGCCGTGAAGCAGGATCACGGCTGGCAGCCGGTCGGTGCCGGCGCGTGGGATGCGGAGCTCGCCGCTGATGGTCGCCGGCTTGGCGTCCTTCTTCCCGGTCAGGAACTCCTGCTCGGTCGGCGTCTGGGTCTGGATCGGATGCAGCTCGAGTCTTGCAATCTGCGCACTGACCGGGCTGATCTGGAACACCGCACTGACGACTAGCGACCAGGAAAAAATCGCCAAGCCGCGCTTGCGGGAGAAGCTAATGCGCATAAGAGCCTCCTTTGGTTACCTACTGCCGTGTAGTGACGCCCAACTAGAAGTCGACACCAAAAAAGGTGTCTATTTCGGCGGGAAAATTGAGCTTTTTCATACAGTCTTTCTGAATTGCGCCCTTATAAATCAACGACCAACTTCCAATTATCACCCCCTAATTGATTTCTGCAAACACACCTTTTGCGCACCCCATGCGCAGCGCATCAGCGAATGAACTCGTGCGAAATTTGATTGCATCGATTCAAGCAATCCATTCGCTCTCGATGGGAACAAGTCACGATGCCGCAGCCCGAATCCGCCCACTCTTGATCAACCACGCCAAATACGCTGCCGCCACAACGTCATAGCTGAGGCAAAATGACGGCCACCAAATCGGCACACCCGGATTGTGAATCGCCTCGCCGCGGAAAAAATCGAATACGCCATGCGCCGCCAATGCGGCCACGACCAGCCACAGCGAAATCCGAAAACCCGCAACCGTGACCGCAATAAAACCCAGGCCCACCAGCGCCTCGATCACGAGCGCTCTTTCCGATCCTCCGATGACCGCGAACAACGAATAGAGGAGCGCGATGACGATCATCACGGTCGGATAAAAGGCACGGTCGCGATCCAGACGCGTGATGGTGCCAAAGATGCCGATGGCGAGTGCGAGCAGCATGCCGATGAGCAGGGCCATGGTTTTTCTCCTTGTGCGGTTTTGTTCTGCGCGATTTGAATTCAGGAAGGTTGCAAACCTTCGTAGCCCTCGATGATGACGAGATCGATCGTTGAAACATGCGCGCGCAACTTGATGGCCTCTTGATACTCGGGCGAGTTCCAGCAATCCAGTGCCGAGTGATAGGAGGGAAACTCGATGACGACATTTCGAGTGCGGCTGATGCCCTCCGGATTTTCGAAACGGCCTGCGCGTACCAGGAAGTGCGCGCCGTACTTCTTGAACGGCACGGCGTTTGCGGCAACGTACGCATGGTACTGCTCAGGATCGGTGACATCGACACGCGCTATCCAGTAACCTTTTGCCATGTGGTGCTCCTGTTCGTGTTGATTTATCACCTTAATATATGAAAACAGGGCCGGGCTGTTGAAAATTAGACTTTTCCCCGCGCAGGCGGGGATCCAATTTTCCTGGTTCAACAATTCGGCCATGCCGCTGCATCGGCACGGCGTTCAGCGCGCGCGGCGCATGCGCCGTGAATTCCGCGCTTCACCCCACCGCCTGCGCGGGGGAAGGAAGAGTGTCAACAAATTTGGACACCGCATCAATAGCCGGCGTAGGATGGGTGGAGGCGCTTTTGCCGATACCCATCTCGTTTCGCGCAATCGATGATGGGTATCGCTACGCTCCACCCATCCCACGCACTATACGATTTCCGATCCGGAACTTCTCTGCGGCGAGGTCCTTCGCGTTGCTCAGGATGACACTAAAGTTGAGTGCGCTGCGCGTTCACTTGGCGCTAATCAACACCCGGAAACTCTCCTGAATCTGCTTTTGCCAACCGACCGCCACGCCTGCCGTCTCCGCAAAATCCCGCCAACGCCTCACCGCCGCCGAAACCTCTGCAAGGATCGCTTCTGCCCTCCCCCGTTTCATCATCGCGTTCTTCGCGCACGAGCGAAAATCCGCCAGCGTAAATCCATCGCGCTTGCCATTCATCGTCATCTGGTGCGTCGCCGTCCATGCGCCCTTTGGATTGTGGCTGTAGGTCACATCGAATGCGGGTGCCAGCGACCATTGGCCTGCTTTATCCATCAGGAACGCGATGTTCTTCACGTGATCATCCTGATTGCGCGCGACAATGTTGAAGGCCATGCGGCGGAATTGTTCTTCAATGGCGGCCATCGGCAGGCCGAGTTGGCGGATGGTCAGTAGCGCCTGCTCGTACGAGTGCGCGCCGGCCTGATTGAAATCGAGATGCGCGATCGCGCCGAGCGATTGCATGTGCAATTTTTCGCCGTTGTTCAATCGATCGAAACGCCGCGTCATGAAATGCCGGCGACCGTTTTCCTCCAGCAATCGGCACTCGCTCATTGCGATGCCCGCCGCGCGCGCCATCAAGTGATACGCATACTCGATGGCACCGTAGCCTTTCGGGTCTTCGAGTTCCTTGTCTTTGTTGCCGGTCACGCCGTCGAATTTCAGCAGCCAATATTCAAACCCCTCCCCTGCGGTGACTTGCCCGGAACGCACTTCATTGGTCAACGGATTCCACGCAATGACCGCTTTGGCACGCGCACCGCCGGCCGAGGTGCCGACCGCCAAAATATCTTTCAACGCTTTTTCACGCGCGCCGGCATGAAAATTTCCTGTGACCGATTCGCGATGTGCGAGCACATCCGAGGCGAGCGACACCAGATGATCGATTTCGATCGCGTGTGCCGCGCGCGGGCGCGGCCCGATCATCGGCGCGAATTCGAGCGCGCCCATGCCGCGCGTGCCGGTATGGCAGAGGCGCTCCACCGCGTCGAAGCTGGCCGGCGCGCGGCCTTGTGTGGCGAGCCAGACATCGATCAGCGCGTTGCCGAAACGATCAGGCAACGAATCCGCGAGCAGGCCGGGCAGGCCGTGAAAGGTGTTTGTGGGCAGATTGGGAAACGAATGTATGCCCAACGACAGCGGCATCATCAACGGCGAAATTTCGATGCCGCTTGCGGCGAAGGCGGGCTCGTATTCAAACGTGGCGACATCGCCCCCCGGTGCGATGGAGACGGCACCGATCTTGCGGCCCCACAGGCGCACCCGGGCGATGGTCACTTTTCACCCCAGATCCATTTTTTTGGCGTGGTGGTGGTGCGCGCGGTGGAAACTTCTGCCGCGCCGACATTTTCACTGACCATCAATGCTGTGTTTGCGCGCGGATTGGCACCACCGCGCTTTCCCTGCGCGCGTTGACGTTGCCGACCGGCGAGTTTGAGTTGCGCGATGGGGCTGGGCTGGGGCGGCGGGATCAGGGCCTCGAATCCCCGCAACAAACCCAGCACGCGGCAGACGCGAATAAAACCGGACAATTGCGTCGCGACTTCGCCAGACTCCAGGCGCTCAAGCGTGCGTTTGGAGATGCCCGCTTCGGCCGCAAGGGCCGCCTGCGTCACGTTGCGCGCCAGCCGTGCCGCGCTGAGACGCGCGCCGAGTTCGCGCAATAACGCCTCGTCTGTCTGAATTTCATCAATATTCATTACTCGCCTATTATGGTGATTATTTATGTAATGTCAATATTATTCGCCCGTTATGTCGATATATTTTATTTCGTCGTTTATGGCCATTTATAGCTTATATTTAATTTAATTCACCTTTTATTACGAGCTATACAAAATATAAAGAATATGGTGACAGCACGTCAAATCCGCACCCGCCAGCCCGAAAAGTAGCCGGTACCTGCGGAAATAATCATCTTTTCCCCACCCGTGCAAAATCGGCCCGCACCGCGAGAAACCTTTCACCTTCGGGCGAAATATTCTGCATGACGATTTCCATTGCATCGGGGTCGCCAACGCTCACCACCATTTCCCAGCCCCAATCGGGCCCCGGCGGAGCGGCATAGCTGCCGCGCACGGAGAAATTATTCTCAGGCTCGATTGCGCCGGTGCATTGCATCAGCCGCGCATTCATGCCCCAGGAATCGCCCCACGCGGCGACCGCAACGTTCGCCTTCTCGTCATGGCACAACAGCATCGCGCCTTCGTGCGGCAGGCCCTCGTACTTCCATGTGTACGCCAGCATGAGCAGCGTGCCGCGTGCAACTTTCGCGATCGCCATACGTGAAGGAGAACTGATCTCCGGGCCGGATTCGCCGTTGAAATAATGGCGCTTCACGCCTTTCCACTCGCCGGAGAGTTGCGTGAACGGGCGTGGTAGCGGCATGATGTTTCCTGTCGGGGAAGTGTTCCATTCTATTGAGGATTACGTAACCTCAAGACAAATCTCGTCTTCGCTGCGGAGGCGGGGATCCAGTGACGTTGCAGCGAACGACGCTGGGGTGAAAGCATGTTTTCACCGTTCGCGGGAACGACGAGCCCTTTGGAATCGTCGTCACGTAGTTATGCAATGTTCAACAACCACGCACCGGCAGCAGGAGAACACCATGCGTCCCACCCATCACTGGCATTTGTTCTGTCTCGCGACCACTTGGTGGACGCTGTTTTTCGTCTGGGGATTGTCGAGCAATTACTTTCAGACCTACACCTTCTGGCCGCTGTTGATTGTCGGCGAAATTTTTCCCGCAATCGCGCTGGGCTATTACGGTTGGCGGCGGTGTTCACGTCATCCGGAGCGCGCATGGTCAAGCGCAGTGTGGATCGCGTTTTACATGACGGTGCCGCTGTTCATCTACGATTATCTGTATCTCGCGATTCACCAGCAGCGCGGCTGGATCTTTTTACAAACGCACTGGTATCTCAGCGCGTTTTATGTGATCCCGTGGGTGTTGCTGCCGCCGATCGCGTGGTGGGTCACGTCGCGGCAGCGCGCCACTCGCTAGCGAGCAAGCCATACAACGCGCTATCGGAGATTTCCCCGCCGACGATCCAGCGTTCGCGCAATAGCCCTTCGCGTTTGAAGCCAAGACGCACCAATGATTTTGCGGAGGCCTCGTTGCGCGGATCGATATCGGCTTCGAGGCGGTGCAACTGCATCACGCGGAATGCATGATCGACCAGCGCCTGCATCGCTTCATGCATGTAGCCCATGCCCCAGTAGGCGCGCCCTAATGCATAGCCCACTTCCGCGCGGCGATTCTGCGCATGAATATTCCACAGCGTACAGGTGCCGATCATTATTGAATCGGATTTGCGCGCGATCGCGAATTGAAACAAGTCGCCTTGTTCGTAGTGCGCGAGAATGTCGGCGATCTTTTGCTTCGCCTGATTCAACTCCCGCATCGGCGGCGCGCTCCAGTAGCGCGTGACATCGGCGTCGGAGAAGATACCAAAGAAAGCTGGAGCGTCAGCCGCAGTGATGCGGCGCAGCGTCAGGCGATCCGTCGAAAGCGTCGTCGGCGCGTTGGGGACGTTTAACTTCAGAAATTGGCTTTCAAGATTGATGCCGCGATGTTTACCTTTCCCCGCGCAGGCGGGGATCCAAGTATTGCCCGCAACAAAATTGGATCC
>JANPBQ010000095.1:0-2797 GCA_031430555.1 Betaproteobacteria bacterium | reverse complement strand
GCACGAAATCTTGCGCGTGCTGAACCTGAACATGTTCGAGACGACACCGATTCCCGCCCTGCTCAAACCCTCATTCGAACCAGACCAACCGGGCGTTTCCCCAAATCAGGGAAATCTGTTCTGAACGTTGGGACACTAGTGTACCCCGAATTAAAACTCAAGCAGCGGCGGGCTTCTTCTGGCATAAATGCTCGAAACACCGCGCCAGTGCTGGACTTTGATTGGCTAGTGTCGTGACACAGAAGTAGCGATACAAATAAAACGGATGGATTTTTTCGCAGGGCAAGGCGCGAGGAGGCGACATAGCACCGCTATGGCAACGACGAGCAACGCTGCCATGCGGAAAAAGACGCCGTTTAATGTATCGATACTTCTGTGTCGCGACACTGGTATCTAGACGCGTCCGCGCAAGGCTGGGTTTGCAAAACTGCAAATGTGGCGTCCATCCCTGCGTCACATTTATTGCTGCATTGCCTGAAGCATGGCCGCCATTTTCTGATGGATCAGATTTACGGCTTTAAGCGGACGCAGCATCACCTTGAATTCGATAATCTTGCCTTCGTCATCCCACTTCATCATGTCCACCCCGTTCACCATGATGCCGTCGATCTCAACCTGGAACTCCAGAACCGCGTCACGCGCACCGACGATCTCACGCACGTAGCGAAACGTGTCGTTGAAGAAAACAACAAACGCTGCCGCCAGGTATTTCTGCGTGATGCCTTTACCGACTTGCGGCGCATAGACAATGGGTGAGTGAAATACGGCGTTCTCCGCCAGCAAGGCGTTGAGACCTGCGGGGTTTCTGTCGGCAACGAGTTGATGCCAGTGGGCGACGGGATTTTTCGTCATCGGGTTCTTTCAATTGTCAGACTATTCGTTTCAATGCACAGATCTTGTTGCCGGCAGGGTCACGCAAATAGGCGAGGTACATTTTTCCCAAGGCACCTTCGCGAATTCCCGGTGAGTCTTCGCAGGTCGTGCCGCCGTTGGCGACCCCCGCCGCGTGCCATGCATCGCCGATTTCCGGACTATCGACGGCAAATCCAATCGTGCCGCCATTGGCTCCACAGGCAGGTTCGCCGTTGATTGGTTTGCTGATCGCAAAAACACCGGTTTTGGTTTTGTAAAAGACGCGCCCTTTGTCGTCCGCTCTGCCGGGCGGCACACCCAGCGTGCCGAGGATCGCATCGTAGAATTTCTGTGACGCGCTGACATCACTGGCGCCGACCATGATATGGCTGAACATTTATTTCCCCTCTGATTGGGTCGCGCGAAATTGCGACACGACTTGCAAGCGTACACCACGAGGCGCAGTCATTTGCGCCGCATTGTTGCAGTGTGACTTTGCGGCGTTGCATAGCCTGCACCGAAAATTGCGATCCACCCACCGTGAAGCGCGCCATGCGCCCGCCACTTAGCGACACAAATTGGAACAAGCGGCGCACCACTCGTGTTCAATGTCGTCGACGACAAAATTGTGCGTGTATTCGTGAACGATGCCTGCGTCCCGAGCCTGGTGGTTGATCGGCTGGCCACGACCAGCGCCAGACGCCCGGTGGGCTTTTTCGTCGATTTCGCCGACGGACGTTTTGCCAACGTCAGAGTGGGGCACTGATCGGAGCAGATTGCGGATTTCCAGCCTGAGCATGAATTCGACTTTCGGGGTGCGCCAAATTCGCCGCCTGTTGCATTGGATAGAATGCCGTCATACTCATCTATCCGGATGTAATATGACCGGGCAAATTCGAGTCTTACCAGTACCGCCACATTGATCGATGGAGCAAACATGAAAAAAATATTCGCACTATTCTTTGCGCTCGGGTTGGCATTGACGGGGCAATTCGCCGAGGCCGCCGCCGCGATCGTCAGCAATCTGACGGGCACCGCGCAGTCGATTCCGGTCATGGGTTCGCCACGGATGCTGCGCGATGGCGACACCGTCAATGAAGGTGAAACCATCGCTACCGGCGAGAGATCATCTCTCGTGATGCGTTTCGAAGACGGGCAAATCGTTGCAATTGGTGCCCGCTCGCGGATGGCAATCAGCACCTATGCCTACAACTCAAAAGAGCCCGCGAAAAGCAATGTGTTGCTCTCGCTGGTCACGGGTAGCATGCGCGCCCTTACCGGCCTGATCGGCAAAGTTGCGCCTGAAAGAGTGGCTTACCGCGCCGGCAATGCAACGATCGGCATCCGCGGTACCGATGTGAGTTTTGCGACCACGGGCGGAGATGTCGTGGTGACCGTGGCCGATGGCGCGATCGCCTTCACCTTTCAGGGAAAGACCATCGGTATTCCCGCCGGTCAGGCCGCACTCACGAAAAACGGCAAAGTGACCTCCGGCACGATTGCGGCGATCAATGCCGCCGTGGCGGCCAACCCTGCCCTCGCGGCCGCACTGAAATCCGTGGCTGGCGACGCGCTTACAAAAGCCATCGCGGAAGCGGCAGCAAAAGCGGCAGCGCATGCGAAGGCCGCAGCCGACGCCAAAGCCGTAGCGGACCTCAAAGCTGCCGCGGCTGCAAAGGCCGCGGCGGACGCCAAAGCCGCAGCAGACGCAAAGCGGGCTGCGGATGCCAAAGCCGCGGCAGACGCCAAGGCCGCAGCCGACGCGAAGGCGGCAGCCGACGCCAAAGCTGCAGCCGACGCGAAGGCGGCGGCTGATGCCAAAGCCAACTCAACCGGCTATACCGGGCCGGCTCTGGGCCGAGGGACCACCACGGGTGCCGGTAGCACGGGTAGCGGCGGAGGCGGCCGGGCGAGCGGAAGTTAAGTTTGCGTGCGGAACATAATG
>JANPBQ010000094.1:0-13650 GCA_031430555.1 Betaproteobacteria bacterium | reverse complement strand
TGTTCAATCCGCATCCGAAAATCGACGCGGTCTCGATCGATGGCGAGCATGCCTGCCTCGTCATCGATGACGCTTTGGCCGAACCGGCGCGCCTGATCGACTACGCGCTTGCCCATCGCGCCGATTTTTCAATGGCACCATTCAATGCCTATCCGGGGCTGGAGTTTCATCTCCCGCCTGAAATGTCGGCGTTGCAGGATGATTTTTTTCGCTCGCACATCCGACGCCTGCTCGGTGCGCGCCGCACGTTGCAAATATATTCACGCCTGTCACTGGTGACGTTGCCACCTGAAAAACTTGCGCCGATCCAATGGTTGTGCCATCGCGATCGCATGGGCGTGCCGCATGACCAGTGTGTTGCGGCGTCCGTGCTGTACTTGTTCAAGGACGAAGACTTGGGTGGCACAAGCTTCTTCAAACCCCGCAAGCCCACCGAGGAAACCGAAGCGCTGATGCGATTGGCGGCTGATTCATCCGCCGAATCGTTCACCGCCGAGACTGGAATCACGCGCGGATACTTGCTGGATTCGAACGAGTATTTCGAGCGCGTGTGCACCATCCCTGCGCGCTGGAACCGCATGATTTTTTACGACGGCAGCCTGTTCCATTCGCCGGATATTCGCGCGCCGGAAAAACTGAACGAAGACTTCACAAAGGGCCGGCTCACGCTGAACGGCTTCTTTACCTGCCGCCGAGCCGCCGCATGAGGCGCGGATGCGCTGCGACGCAATCCGCGCACGACTGATGGCCAATGTGAAAAGGAAGAGCGAATGAAGTCGATCGACGCATCTCGACACAAAACAGCTTGCGACCTACGCGGAGCTGGCAGTTACCTGAGGACTCTGGCGGCACTCCTCGCCTGCTCCTTGGCGTTGTGTGCGGTGACACAGACATCGGATGCCGCCGATTTCGTTTCCGCCAAACCCAGCGCCCGGATTGATTTCTGGCAACGCCGGCAGGCAGAAATCACGAATCACCTGAAAGACAGCAAAGATCTGTCCGCCATCAAGCTGGTTTTCATCGGTGATTCGATTACCCATTTTTGGCTACTGGGAGACAGTCCGTGGTTCAAGGGGCAGAAATTCGGACGCACGAGCTGGAACGAATCATTTGCCGGGCAGCCGCCGGAAAACCTTTGCCTGAATTTGGGAATATCCGGTGACCGGCTCGAACACATCCTGTATCGATTGCAGCCAAAGTCTGCAGGAGGGTTGGGCGAACTCGATCGTCCCGACCTGAATCCGGAGTTTGTGATGGTCATGGTTGGCATCAACAATACCTATGAAGCCGAAGAACCGGTCGTCGACAGCGTGTTCGAAGGGATCCGGGCGGTCGTCAGCGCGGTGCATGCACGCAAACCCAGTGCAAAAGTGATATTGCAGTCGTTGCTGCCGACACAGGAAGAGTCAAAAAATCGCGATGTCGTGCTCCCGGTAAATAAACGCCTCGTCCAACTTGCGGCAAGTGAACCATTTTCCCGCTACGTCCGCTTTTTCGATACGCATACGCTGTTTGTGGACTCGACCGGACGGCAAGTCGCTCACTACTTCGTTGATGGGCTGCATCCGAATGAAGCCGGTTACCGCGTCTGGCGAGATGGGCTGGTTGCGTTTCTTCGACGTGTTCGCGCGTCGAGTGAGGCCAGTCCCAGGGAAAAGTAGCAATTCACGCCTGTTTGCCTTCCGATACGCGAGGCATGAGGCAATGACGAAATTTCTGCCGCCGATTATTCGCACTGATTGATTTGCCAATACAGAAAACGAGATGTTGAAAATATTCACGTCGCTCAACCGCCGATGCGCCGGTTTCCTACTTTCCAACGACAGAATCGCACCATGATTTCAAACCGCCCTTATGGCAACACTGGCTTGACGGTGTCCTCGCTCGGTTTCGGCGCCGGGCAAATCGGTGACGCGCGGCAGTCGGAAGAGGAGGTCGCGCAACTCCTCAATGCCGCCATCGATGCGGGTGTCACGCTGATCGATACCGCCCCAGGATATGGACTTTCCGAAGAGCGCATCGGCAAGCATATCTCCGCGCGTCGATCGGAATTTGTACTGTCCACCAAGCTTGGATACGGTGTGGCCGGCGTCGAGGATTGGACAGGGCCATGTATCACGGCAGGCGTCGAACAGGCATTGCGCGTAATGCGCACTGATCGCCTCGACATCGCGCATCTGCACTCGTGCCCGCACAGCACGCTTGAGCGCGGTGAGGTGATCGATGCGCTGGAACAGGCGAAACGCGAAGGCAAAATTGTTGCCATCGCATACTCTGGCGAAAATGAGGATCTCGATTACGCCGTTGCCACGGGACGATTCGACGGCTTCATGGCCTCGCTCAACATTTGCGATCAGCGTGTGATCGATGCGGTGCTACCGAAAATCGCCGGCAAAGGCTTCATCGCCAAGCGCCCCGCCGCCAATCATCCGTGGCGCTTTGATGCATTACCCGTCGGCGATTACAGCGAGGAATACTGGCGTCGCTGGCGCTCCATGAATCCGCCGAACCATGGCCGGCCATGGGGTGAGGTCGCGATGCGCTTTACGCTGTCGGTGCCGGCAGTTTCAAGCGCCATCATCGGCACCCGCCAACTTGGCCATCTCAGGCAATCAATCGAGTGGATCGATGCCGGTGCGCTAGACGCGTCATGGTTTGAAGAACTGCGTCGCCGCTTTCGCGAAAATGATTGCGACTGGTCTGGACAAGTCTGAAGGTGCTAACTTGACGTGTCAAACCGTGAAGAACAAGCACTGATGCGGGTTTCCGGGCATTTGTGCTCCGAACGGCGCACCAATGCAGGAGTTTCAGCCGTTGCGAAATGTGTCGCTGGATCGCGTCAGCGGCTGATCAGTACACGGCCAAATAGCGCAGGCACGTCAATCGTGATCGCCCTATTTTTTGCCTCGACGCGCGCACCTGTCAGTGCCTCGCGGAATTCCAATGCGTCGAGATCGGCGGGCAATTTCACGTTCACCGTTCGTGCGCTGTCGGCATTGTTGGTCGCGGTGACCGCAATGGCACTACCCAAGCGCCGAACCAGCACAATCACGTTGTCGTCGATGTAGACGGGCGCATCGAGTGTGCCATGACGCAGCACCGGATGATCGTTGCGCATTTTGATTAGCGTTTTGAAATCAGCATGCAGCGCGAGATCGGGTTTGCCGCCTTTGTCTGCCCACGGATAGGTCGCACGGTTGTAGGGGTCCTCGCCACCGGTAACGCCAACTTCATCGCCGTAGTAGATGGTCGGCGCGCCGGGGTAAATCATCTGGAAGAAAACCGCGAGCCGCAATCGCTGCTTTGCGAGTCGGATTTGTTCAGCCTCGGTGCGTTCACCTTCGAATCCAAACACATGCAGCGCGCGCGCCGCGTCGTGGGAAGACAGGAGATTCATCAGTGCATATAACGCTTGCGCTGGATACACCTCGCGGATGAGTTCAAGATTCGCATACATCTGCTTTGCCTTGCCGCCGCCCGCGTAGTCGAGGACGCTGTTGCGGAAGATGTAATTCATCGTCGTGTCGAACATGTCGCCGAGAAAATACTTCGAGGCATCAAACCAGGTTTCCGAAATCGTCAATGCATCGGGACGATGGCGTTTGACGGCCGTGCGCCACTCCCGCCAGAAGTCATCCGGCACCCAAGGCGCCACGTCCATCCGCCAGCCGGCCGCGCCGCGATCCAACCATACTTTTGTCACCGAGTCCGTTGCACCATAGGCGAACGCGCGGTACTCAGGCGATGCCTTGTTCAGTTCCGGCAAATCGGTCACCCCAACCCAGCCCTTGAACTGTTTATCGGGATCGGGCTTCGTTTCATCGAACGTAAACCAACTCGCATAGGGCGAATCGCGTCTAACCTTGCCGCCCCTGAACGCGCCTTTGCTTTGATATTTGCTGAAGCGATCGAAATAAATCGAATCGCTGCCGACATGATTGAGGGAGGTATCGGGGATCACCCGGATGCCGCGTTTCTTCGCCTCCATCGTCAGCGTTTCAAAATCGGCATTCGTGCCGAAATGTGGATCGATATTTTTGAAGTCGGCGGTATCGTATTTGTGATTGCTCGAGGCGCGAAAGACCGGCGTCATGTAAATCGTGTTGGCACCGAGGTCGGCGATGTAACCAAGTTTCTCGATGATGCCGGCGATATCACCGCCGAAGAAATCATTGTTGTAGACATCGTCCGATCCATCACCGGTGCCGGGTTTCGAGGGTTTATCGAGCCAGTTACGGTGAAATTCCACGCCCTTGTCCTGATAGGTGTCGATGCCTGGCCGGTGATCGTTGTTTGCGTCGCCATTGCGGAATCGATCCGGAAAAATGTAGTAGTACACGACATCCCTGGCCCAGGCCGGCACGGTGATATCTCGTGCGAAAACCGTGTGGCGAAAACGCCGGATGGTTTTCGTAGTGCTGCCGGCCACCCCGACCATGCCCAATCCGTTCGATCCTTTTTCCCGCGTCCAATGAATCGACTGACTATTGTTTTGATAGATAAACGTCTTGTCGCCAATGACGATCTCAAAGTAATAGCCGTAGACGCTTGCATCGGCAAAGGTGTATTCCGCCGACCAGTGTTCATGATCGGCGTCGGGCGCACGTGACATCGTCATCGGCAGGCGCGCGGCGAGGGTGTATTCCAATACGTCCTGATTGCCTTCCATGCGGCGCTTTTCCTGCACCAGCGTCACGTGCTTGATGCCAGGCTGAGCAGTGAGCGTGAAACCGACCTTGGTGCCCACCGGCACCGCGCCGAACGGCGACTTGTGCGCCAGATCGCGTGAATCAAAACGCAGGCTCAGTGCGAGCGGATCGGTAACGGCGGGTTCGTTTGGATCCGCAAACGATTTCGCGCCGATCATAAGCGTCGGTCGACCGCCGGGAAACGCAAGACGTAGTGTTTGTTCGCCGTCAAATCCAAAACCAAGATTGGCGACGTTGCCCCCGCCACCTTCGCCACCCGTTCCACCGGCCTGGAAGATCGACAAAGCCTGATCGAATTTCAACGTCGACGGCGCGCCGCCGCCGGCACCCATCGTATTCACGTCGCTCCATGCCGCATCGGCGATCTTGAATTCATGCGGTCCGCGCAGTTTCACGTTCAGGTAATACGCGTCGCAACTGTAGGTGAATGCAAAGGCGTCTTGCGCGCCCCAGTTGTTCATCGTGCCGCGAAGGAACAACGTTGCGGCGCCCAATGGAGGAGAAGGGCAGTTACTGATGCTGAGACGGGGTTCATTGGGTGATGTCATGTCGAGTTCGATCCTGTGCATGCCTTGAAACGTGTACCGGATATCGGTCCCTCTCGCGATGAGGCGCCGGGATTTGCCGGGTGCTGCGGGCGTGTTGGGGTCCGCGCCGAAGTCTGCGTCACTCGACCACTCCTCGTCGCCCACTTTGAACGTATGAGCACCGGTCAGCGTGGTAACGAGTTCAAAGCGGTTGCAGGAATATTTGAATTGTTGGGTATTGGCAGCAGTCCAGCTATTGAATGAACCACGCAAGTACAACGCCCGCCCGGACAGCGGATCAGGCTTGCAGGCAGCCAGCGGTGAGGCGGAAACTGATGCGGAAGGCGCTTGCGCGCTCGCGAGGATCGTGCTCGTCAGCAGTACGGCAAAGAGACCAGCCTGTTTCATCGTGCTCGCAGGGTCCGTGGATATTTGCCGGGTGAAGTGATCGGGAAATTGAAACCCTGTTTGACCATAACGAATGCGAGTCGCCGCTTCAACCTTTCACGCCTCCCGCCGTCAATCCCGATACGATCCAGCGCTGCGCGGCCAAAAACACCAGCGTGATCGGCAAGCCCGACAGCACGGCCGCCGCGGCAAAATCGCCCCACAAATATTTCTGTTCGTAAAGATAGAATTTAGAGCCGACGGCAAGCGTCAAATTCGGTTCTTCGCGCAACAGAATTGAGGCAACGGGATATTCGATGATGGTGCCGATGAAGGCGAGCACGAACACCACCATCAGGATAGGCACCGCCATCGGCAGCAACACGAATCGAAACGCCTGCCAATGCGTTGCGCCATCAACTTTTGCGTTCTCTTCGATTTCGGTTGGAATCGTTTCGAAGTAACCCTTGATGGTCCAGATGTGCATCGCCACACCACCCAGGTACGCGACGATCAATCCCGCGTGAGTCTCAATGCCGAGCCAGGGAATGAACGAACCAATGCCCTCGAAGATCGCATAGATGGCGACCAACGCGACCGCCACCGGAAACATCTGAAGTAGCAGCATACTATTGAGAATCGTATTCTTGTGGGCAAACTTCAGGCGCGCAAACGCATAGGCGGCAGTGGTGGAAATCGCCACAATCAGAAACGCCGAAACAGTGGCGACCTTGATCGAGTTCCACAGCCACAACAACACCGGAAACGGTGGATCCACGCGCGTGCCGTCGGGAAGCGTATAGCCGATGCCGAGCGCCAGCTTCCAGTGCTCGAAACTGATCTCGCTCGGAATCAAGGCGCCGGTGGAAAAATTACCCGGTCTGAGCGAAATGGAAATGACCGCGAGCAAGGGGAATAATGTGATCGCGATGAGTACCCACAAACCCGCGTGGGCTGCCCATACGCGCCAACGCTGATTCTTCCCGGTGACAATCGCCATGGACCTATCCTTTCTTCTCGTTTACTTGTGCCAACTTCAAATTCGCCAGCGACATGATCGCCACCATGAAGAAGATCAGTGTGGAAATGGCGGCGGCGAGGCCGAAATTGGTGCCGGCATCGGTAAAAGCGATGCGATACGTGTAGCTCACCAGAATGTCATTGGTGCCGGCGGGCAACTTGGTGTTCAGATAGTCGGGACGACCATCGGTCAGCAATGAAATCAGCACAAAATTGTTGAAGTTGAACGCGAACGCGGAAATCAACAGCGGCGTCAACGGCTTCGCAATCAGCGGCACCGTAATTTTAAAAAAATTGGTGAGCGGCTTGGCACCCGCGATTGCGGAAGCTTCATACAAGTCGGCGGGAATGGCTTTGATGAGGCCGGTGCAGAGCACCATGATGTATGGGTAGCCCAGCCAGGTATTCACGATCAGGATCATCGTTTTTGCGAGCAGCGGATCGGCAAACCACGCCGGCCGAATGCCGAATACGGCGTTCAGAATCGCGTTGATCTCACCAAAGTTCTGGTTGAACAAGCCTTTGAAAATCAGAATGGAAATGAAACCCGGCACGGCGTAAGGCAGAAACAACAGTGTGCGATAGAGCGTGCGATATTTGAGGCCCTCCCAATTCAGCACCACCGCGAGCGTCATGCCGAGCGCGGTCGAGAACACGACAGTGAGCCCCGCGAAAATCACCGTCCAAATAAAGATCGAGACAAACGGTCCGCGAAAATCTTCATCGAACAGCATGCGCGTGTAGTTGGTGAAACCGACGCCGACCTTGAATCCCGGTTGCATGCGTTCGCCCTGCGCGGTCTCGAAGAATCCGCTCTCGGGATTGGGTTTGTAGACCGCGCCCGTGGATCGCTGCTTGAGCGCGCCATCGGGCACCCCTTCCCACAACGGTTCAATGACGCCGAATTCACGCAGGCCCGCATAACTCACGACGCTGCCGTTGGGTAACGCGAGTTTCAACGGCAGCAACGCATTGCGGTGGCGCAACACCTCGCGCAGCGATAGCGCGGTACTGAGCGGCGCGCTGGTTGCGGCGACGGTTTGCATCGCAACTGGCGCATCCGATGCAGTCTTCCCATCGAGCTTCAAGGGTGGCGACAAATAGCGCGCCGCATCGCTTGCAGCTTCCGGCGGCGTCAACAAAATGCGCATGCCGCCGGATTCAGCGTGCAAGGTGAACGCGAGTGCATGATCCTCATCCACCGTCGCCTGATCGAGCAAATAGGCGCGTGCGCGCGCCTCGCTCAACAAATTACTCGCCGAATAATTGGTGAAGCCGATTTGCATCGTGTACACCAGCGGAAACGCGACGAACACGAGCATCCCCGCTACACCCGGCAGCAGATAGCGCCATGCGAGCGTTTGTGCGGACGCGTAAACGTAGATCGAGATGCCGCCCAGCGCCAACACGGCCACCGCCCACGCCGCCTGCCCCGCGCCATAGAGCCCGAACACCAGCCACAGCAGTGCGACGACGGTGGCGGCGACAATCGGCCACTTGAACCAGGACGCGTTAGGCGTGTTCGCGGAGGTGCTCATCTCATTTCACCTGCATCCGCGCCGCCGCGCCGTTGAGCGCGTCCTTCGGCGATTGGCGGCCATTGGTGATTGCCTCGAGCGCTGCGTCCATGGCGGGAAAGAAGCGGCCCATTTCGGGGATGTTGGGAATCGGTTCGCCAGCCAGCGCAATGGCCATCGTCGCGCGGATTTTCGGGTCGGCGGAAAGCTCCTGGAAATACGCTTTATTCGCCGGCGTACCGAGCGAGACATCGGCGGAAATGATTTTCAGTGAATCGATGCGCAGCAAGTGGTTTTCGATGAATTCGCGCGCGATGTCTTTGAATTTGCTGGGGGCGGAAATCATGCAGCCGAGCACGCCGACGAATGATTTGGCGGGCTTCCCACTGACACTCGGAATCGGTGCCACACCAAAGTCAATGTTGCTTTTCTTCACGTTGTCCCAAGCCCACGGGCCGGCGATCATCATCGCGATTTCGCCGCGATTGAAGCCGCCTTCCATTTCGGCGTAGCGGGCACCCTTCGGCATGTGCCCGTCGCGTACCAGCCGATCCAGCATTTGTGCGCCTTGCAGCGCGCCGGGCGAATTGACGCCGATGGTTTTTGGGTCAAGGTCACCTTGCGAATTGCGCGCGAAAATAAATCCACCGGGGCCGGCCAGCATCGGCCACGTGAAAAACGATTTGTTGTAGTCCCACAGGATCGCCTTCTTGCCCTGCGCCGAGAGCGACTTGTCGAGCGCAATCACCTCATCGAAACTCGCCGGCGGCGTTTTCACCAATGCCTTGTTGTAGATGAGGCCGATGGCTTCTATCGACAGGGGATAGCCCCAAGTTTGCCCTTTGTACGTGAACGCGGACCAGGCCGAGGCCTCGATTTCATCGCGGATGCGCTTCGGCGCTTTCACGGGAACGATCAATCCCGATTTCGCCCATTCGCCGGCGCGATCGTGCGGCCAGCAAAAAATATCCGGACCCTTGCCGGCACCCGCCGCCGCCTGGAATTTGTCGGTGGCACCTTCCGGATGCTGCACCACTACTTGCACGCCGGAGAGTTTTTCGAACGCGGCGCCGACTTTTTGCAGGCCGTTGTAGCCTTTGTCGCCATTGATCCAGACCAGCAACTTGAGCTTTTCCTCCGCACCGGCGGGCGCAATCATCGCCGCGCTCAGGGTGAACGCCGCCGCGAGAAGCGTGTTGCGAGGCATCATGCCGCGTGCTGTTTGTCGGTCGCGGTTTGACGCCGGAACGCGTGCCCCGCCGCATCGAACAGGTAACACGATTCGGCCGGCAGCGAGAGTGTGAGCTTTTCACCGTTGCGCAAACGCATGCGGCCGTCGAGTTCGCAGGTGAGTGCTTCTTCGACGCCCGGAAACGCGCAATAAGCGTGCGTGGTGCTGCCAAGCGATTCGACGAAGGTCACCGTGGTTTCGATCGCATTGTCGTGGGCACCGGCGATCATATGTTCGGGTCGCACGCCCAAGGTAACTTTGTCGCCCGCTTTCGCAGTGGCGGCATTGACTTCGCAGCGGATCACGGCCCCGGTGCCGAGCTTCACCACGGCATGCACAGCGCTGCTTTCCATCACGTGAGCCTCGATGAAATTCATGCGCGGTGAACCGATGAAGCCGGCAACGAACAAATTGTCGGGATATTCGTAGAGTTCCAGCGGTGAGCCGACCTGCTCGATCTTGCCCACCGACAGCACCAC
Organism: Betaproteobacteria bacterium; assembly: GCA_031430555.1. GTDB lineage: Bacteria > Pseudomonadota > Gammaproteobacteria > Burkholderiales > Usitatibacteraceae > UKL13-2. The sequence goes on along the minus strand of JANPBQ010000094.1, from coordinate 3,780 downwards.
GATTCGATCCGCCAGCGTCATCGCTTCGACTTGATCGTGCGTCACATAGATCATCGTCGTCTTCAAGTCTTCGTGCAGCTTCGCGAACTCATAGCGCATGCGCACGCGAAGTGCGGCATCCAGATTCGACAGTGGCTCATCAAACAGGAACACTTCCGGTTTGCGAACGATGGCGCGACCGATGGCGACCCGCTGACGTTGGCCGCCGGACAAGTCCTTCGGTTTGCGTTGCAACAGGTGCTCGATGTGCAGAATCTTCGCCGCATTGTTGACGGCGGTATTGATCTCCGCTTGCGGCATGTTGGCAAGTTTCAAGCCAAAGGCCATGTTGTCGAACAAATTCATGTGCGGATAGAGGGCGTAGGATTGAAACACCATCGCGATGCCGCGTTCGGCCGGAGGGATATCGTTGACGACCTTGCCGCCAATGGAAAGTGTGCCGCCGGTAATTTCTTCGAGTCCGGCGATCGTGCGCAACAGCGTGGACTTGCCGCAACCGGACGGGCCGACGAACACCATGAATTCGCCGTCCCGCACCTCAAGATTGATGTCGCGCAGCACATGAACGTCGGCGTAGGACTTCTGGACGTTGACCAATCGCACGTCTGCCATGGCAGCCTCACTCCTCACTGCGCCGATGCGCTCGTCGCGATGACGTCGACCGACATGATTTTATCGAGAAACAATGTCGGGTCTGATGCCCGTTAAGTAATAAATATACAACATATCGCCGCAATCTACAATCGCGAAATGCGTCCGACAAATAGACGTAAATACATTAAAAACAATGAGATATAAGTATCGACGCGACAAAAAATGTAGGATAACTACATGAAAAGTGCCAAATTTAGGATAGAATGGCCGGAAGCGACCCATTGAAGTTTAAGGGCATATATTAGCGGTTGCAAAAACAGTACCGCAATCGGGGAAGTGGCAACTTTTGGCGCATGGCGTATCCAAGCGGCCATGTCCCACGATATAAGGAACATTACATGACATCGTCAATTCGATCCAAAGTCTCTGCGGCGATCAACGGCGCACGCGGCAAAAGCGCAGCGCCTTCCAGTGAGTCGTTTCGCGGCGCGTACCAACGCGCGCTGGCGCAAAGAAGCGATGCCGACAGCGCACTCGCCCAAATGCATGCGGCGGCGGCGGCCAGCCGCGACATACTCGCCGACCGCTGGGCGCGCACACAAGCTGAAGACGCGCGGCGCAGTAATGGCCGGCGCGTGCATTATCTGTCGATGGAATTCCTGATGGGCCGCGCGCTGAACAATGCACTGGCCGCATTGAAGCTCGAAAATGAGTTGCGCGACGTGCTGGGCAAGAACGGACCGACGCTTTCATCCGTGACGGAAAGCGAATCCGACGCCGCGTTGGGCAATGGGGGGCTTGGCCGGCTGGCCGCCTGCTTTCTCGATTCGTTCGCAACCCTCGGCCTGCCTTCATTCGGCTACGGGCTTCGCTATGAGAACGGCATGTTCGCGCAGCGCATTCAGGATGGCCATCAAGTCGAAATGCCGGATGAATGGCTGACGCACGGCAACCCTTGGGAGCATGCGCGCCACGAAGTGAAATATCCCGTCGGCTTCGGCGGCGTGGTGAGCAGCGAAGGCGGCGTGCGGCGCTGGAATCCGGCCGAACAATTGGTCGCCAGCGCCTATGATTTTGTGGTGCCGGGTCACGACACCGAACGCGTTTCGACCTTGCGTCAATGGCACGCGGTGGCCGCCCGCCCGATCGATCTGGCCGCGTTTTTTCGCGGCGAACATGCGGCCGCCGGTGCGCATCGTCAATCGGCGGACGCGCTCAATTGGGTGCTTTATCCCGATGACAGCACCCGCGCCGGCCGCGAACTGCGTCTGCGGCAGGAATTCTTTCTGGTCAGCGCCTCATTGCAGGATATGCTCGCTCGCCACTTGCGCGAACAACGCGATATTTCTTCCTTCGGCCGCTGGAACGCCGTGCACCTCAATGACACGCATCCGGCATTGGCGCCCGCCGAATTGATGCGATTGCTGCTCGATGAATATGGCCTCGCATGGGAAGACGCGTGGCGCATTACCGGGCAAGCGGTGAGCTACACCAACCACACCCTGATGCCGGAAGCGCTCGAAACCTGGCCTGTGCATATGCTGCAATCGCTGCTGCCGCGACATCTCGACATCATTTATGAAATCAACCGGCGCTTTCTGGATGAAGTGCGCGCCAAGTTTCCCGGCGATGACGCGATGGTCAAACGCGTCTCGATCATCGATGAAACCGGCGAGCGGCGGGTGCGCATGGCGGCGCTGGCGATCGTCGCGTCGCGCAGAGTCAACGGCGTCTCCGCGTTGCATTCGCAATTGATGGTGCAAACCATTTTTGCCGATTATGCGGCGATATGGCCGGACAAATTCCTGAACGTGACCAACGGTGTCACGCCGCGCAGATGGTTGATGCAGGCCAACCCGGCATTTGCGGCACTCCTTGATCATCACATCGGCGGCGATTGGCGCGCGAATCTGCTGCATTTGACGACGCTTTCACCGAAGGCGGCGCAGAAAAAAATAGGCCAGGAATTCCTGAAAACCAAGCACGCCAACAAGGCGGCACTTGCCGAACATATCCGCCGCGAGCTGGGCATCGTCATCAATCCCGCGAGCTTGTTCGATGTGCAAATCAAGCGCATTCACGAATACAAACGCCAATTGCTCAATGTGTTGCATGTGGTCGCGCGCTATCAGGCGATCATCGACAATCCGCGGTCGGAATGGGTGCCGCGCACGGTGATATTTGCCGGCAAGGCGGCCTCCGCTTACCACGCGGCGAAATCGATCATTCACCTGATTCACGATGTCGCGCGAGTGGTCAACAGCGATCCGCGCGTCGGCGACAAATTGAAAGTCGTGTTCCTCCCCAACTACAGTGTGTCGCTCGCCGAGCGCATCATCCCGGCGACCGATTTATCGGAGCAGATTTCCACCGCCGGCACCGAAGCCTCGGGCACCGGCAACATGAAATTTGCCATGAACGGCGCGCTGACCATCGGCACCTGGGATGGCGCCAATATCGAGATGGCCGAAGCGATGGGCGCTGAAAACATGTTCGTGTTCGGGCTTCGTACTGACTCCGTTGCTAACATGAAAACGCTGGGATACGATCCACGGTTGTTCGTTGAGCAGAACATGCAATTGCGACGCGTGATTGAGGCGATTGCCGAAGGCGAATTTTCGCCTGGCGAGCCGCAGCGCTATCGCGCGCTGACCGACAATTTGCTGAACCGCGATACCTACATGCTGATGGCTGATTTCGCCGACTATGTGGCCACGCAATCCAAGGTCGACAAGTTGTTCGCGATGCCGGACGCCTGGGCGGCACAAGCATTGCGCAACGTGGCAGGTATGGGTGCCTTTTCAACCGACCGGACGATTTGCGAGTATGTGGAAAAGGTCTGGGGAACCGTGGACGCGCGCTGAGGCCTTTACTTGATTCATGCGGGCCATGACTGTTTGTCGCCGTTGATAAAATTGCCGTTGCAAATGCGCGTCTCGCGATACGCAAGGCACTTCTCCCTCTTTAGAAAGGGAGAACTGCCTTGCTATCCGCCCTCTTGAAATAAATGTTGAACATTTCAACAAACCGCTAGCCAGAAAAGGTCGCCGTGCTGTCCGACATCGAAGTCCACGCCCTTGTTGGCGCTCGACATACCGATCCATTCCGGGTGCTGGGCATGCATGCCGATGCGAAGGGTGCGCTGTGGGTGCGCGCGATGTTGCCGGGTGCCGCCGCGGTATCGGT
>JANPBQ010000093.1:0-12075 GCA_031430555.1 Betaproteobacteria bacterium | reverse complement strand
TGGTAACGTTGGGTTTCGGTGAGGGGTGGCATGGCGGTATCTCCTTTTGTCTTCGTAAACAAAGGGTACCGCAATCGCTGCTCTTCACCCCTTTCGATTCGACCTGAAGTCCGACAAGTCGAACGCGAATATTCCTTTGTGTCCCGAACGCCTCGCCAGTGCTTGACTTTGAATAGTTACGAGGCTCGTTCCAGTAGCATTGCGCCACCCTGCCCGCCGCCTATGCATAGCGACGCCGCCGCGCGCTTGCCGCCGGTGCGCTCCAGCACTTTCAACGCGTGCAACACGACGCGCGCACCCGAGGCACCGATGGGATGGCCGATGGCGATCGCGCCGCCATCGACGTTGAATTTGGCGCGATCCATTTTTCCGAATGCACCATCTAGGCCGAGTTTTTCTTTGCAGTACGCGTCGGACTCCCACGCTGCGAGACAGCCGATCGCTTGTGCCGCGAAGGCTTCGTTGATTTCGAGCGCGTCGAGATCGGCAAGACCGAGTCCGTTCCTGACCAGCATCGGCGTGATCGCATGCACCGGGCCCAATCCCATTTCGGCCGGGTCGAGTGCGCTCCACTGTGAATCGATGATTTCGCCTAGCGGCTTCAGATCATATTTCTTCACGGCGTCTTCGGACGCGAGTATCAACATCGCCGCGCCATCGGTGACTTGTGAAGAATTTCCCGCCGTGACGGCGCCATAGGTTTTGTCGAAAACGGGGCGCAGTTTGGCGAGGCGTTCCGGTGTTGAATCGGTGCGGACGCCGTCGTCTTCCTTGTAGACATTTCCCTTGCCGTCGATCAGCGGTTCGATTTCACCGAAGTGACCCGCGGCACGGCCAACGATGACTTTCAAATGCGATTCCGCGGCGAACGCATCCATCATCTCGCGCGTGATGCCGAATCGCTTGGCGACGATTTCGGCGGTCTGTCCCATCGACAGTTTCACGATCGGATCGGTGAGTCCTTTCAGGATGGCAATCACCGGTGCCAGGTAAGCGAGCCGAAATTGCACCGCCACGCCGGCGCGTTGACCAAACGATTTTGCGGCATACCAATCGGCGAGCCAGTTCACCATCGCCGGGCCGAACAACAGTGGCGCATGGCTCATCGCGTCGGTGCCGCCAGCCAATACCAGATTCGATTTGCCCGCAAGAATATTCATGCATGCCGAGTCGAGCGCTTGCATGCCGGACGCGCAATTTCTCATCACGGTCCAGGCCGGCACTTTGTCGCCGCAACCCAAGCGAAGCGCGACAATACGGCCGATGTTCGCTTCGTCGGCAGACGGCATTGCGGCACCGATGATGACTTCATCGAATTCAGTTGGCGAGAATTTCTGGCGGGCGAGCAATGCGCGACCGCATCCCACCGCGAGATCGCTTCCGGTGAACGGTCCGAGCTTGCCTTTGGCTTTCAGGAATGGCGTGCGCGCACCATCGATCACATAAACGCGTTTCTTATCCGCCATCCGGGTTACTCCGCCGCCTCGGCTTGTCGCCAGACCGGCATCGCCGCCTTCTTGCCGAAGTCATGATCGAAATCGTCAACCATGATCACGCCCTTCTGCAAGGTACGCATGCGCTTCCATTGTGCGAGCTCGGTTTCGGTGATGACAGACAAGCGCATCGCCTCCTCCCACTGCGCGTCGGCACCGCGCGCCATGAGTCGACCGGCTTTTTTGGCGGCCTTTACCTTGGCTTCGATCGGCTCCACGGCGATCACGGCATGCATTGCCGCTTCCAAGCGACCGATGACATCGTTTTCATCCTTCGGCAGGTAAATGCCAGCGATCAGGCGGTTGCGCGCGGCGGAAGGATTGATCAACAACTCGGCGACATCGTGGCCCATCTCATCGCTCGGCTGAATCAGCGTGAGCCCACGCGGAAATACCAATCGGCGCAACACGAACGCGATTGCCCGGTTCGGGAAATTGGCGATGATGCCGTCGAGTGCCACTTGAATCTTGAACGACGAATCGTAGAGCGCCCAACGCAGCAGCGGCAATTCATCTTGTTGCCGTCCACGCTGATCGTAGAATTTCAATGCGCAGGACGAGAGATACAAGAGCGACAACACGTCACCCAGGCGCGCGGAAAGTTTTTCCTTGCGCTTGAGCGAACCACCGATGACAAACATGCTGACGTCGGCCAACAATGCAAAGGCGGTCGAGAAGCGCGTCATTTGCTGGTAATAGCGTTTGGTGTCTTCGCAGGCCGGTGCGGGCAGGCCGCGACCGCCAGTAATGCCCATCCACATCGCGCGCGCCGCGTTGGAGACGGTGAATTTGATGTGTTCCCAGAACGCGTTGTCGAATTTTTCCAGCGAATCTTCGCCGGCCGCTTTCATTTCTTTCAGCACCCAGGGATGGCAGCGGATGGCACCTTGGCCGAAAATAATCAGCGAGCGCGTGAGAATATTCGCGCCTTCTACCGTGATCGCCACCGGCACCATCTGGTAGGCGCGGCCCAGGTAATTGTTGGGGCCGAGACAGATGCCTTTGCCGCCATGAATGTCCATCGCGTCGTTGACGACCATGCGCATGCGTTCGGTCATGTGGTATTTGGAAATGGCCGAGAGCACCGACGGTTTCTCGCCCATGTCTAGCGCGCCGGCCGTGATGGTGCGGCATGCATCCATCAAATACGTGTGGCCGCCGATGCGCGCCAGCGGCTCTTCGATGCCCTCGAATTTTCCGATCGGCGTTTTGAATTGTTGGCGCACACGCGAGTACGCACCGCAGGCCATCGAGGCAAATTTTCCGGCCGCAATCGATTGCGCCGGCAACGAGATCGAACGCCCCGCCGCGAGACATTCCATCAGCATCCGCCAACCTTCGCCCAGCATCGGCTGGCCGCCGATGATCCAGTCCATCGGAATGAACACATCCTTGCCGGAATTTGGCCCGTTCATGAACGCGCCGTTCAACGGGAAGTGGCGGCGGCCGATATTCACGCCCTTGTGCGAGGTCGGAATCAGCGCGCAGGTGATGCCTAGCTCGACCTTGTCGCCCAATAATTTATCCGGGTCGAAACATTTGAACGCAAGGCCGAGAATGGTCGCAACCGGGCCGAGTGTGATGTAGCGTTTTTCCCAGGTCACGCTCACGCCGAGCGTTTCGCGGCCTTCCCACATTTGCTTGCAGACGATGCCCACGTCGGGCATCGATGCCGCGTCCGAACCGGCCTCGGGAGCGGTCAATGCAAAGCAGGGAATTTCCAGGCCCTTGGCCAATCGCGGCAAGTAGTAATTTTTCTGGTCCGGTGTGCCGTAGTGCAAAAGCAGTTCACCCGGGCCCAAAGAATTCGGCACCATCACCGAAATTGCGGCGGTGCTGCTGCGGGTGGAAATTTTCATCACCACTTGCGAGTGCGCGTAAGCCGAAAATCCCATACCGCCGTATTCCTTCGGGATGATCATGCCGAGGAAGCCTTTGTCCTTGATGAATTGCCAGACGTTGGGCGGCAGATCATTCAATTCGTGCGAAACCTGCCACTCATCGACCATGCCGCACAGTTCCTCGGTCGGCCCTTCGACGAATGCCTGCTCTTCAGCGGTTAATTTCGGTGCCGGATAATCGAGCAACTTGTTCCAATCCGGTTTGCCACTGAAGAGATCGCCGTCCCACCACACGGTGCCGGCTTCGAGCGCTTCCTGCTCGGTCTGCGACATTTGCGGCAGCAGTTTTTTGTAAATCTTGAATATCGGCGCGCTCAAGACGCTTTGCCGAACGGATTTCAGCACCGACACGACAGTAATGCCGATGAACGCGATCCACGCGATGGCGGCGATCACGCCAGGAAGCGTGCCGGTAACGGTGAGTGCCGCCAACGCAGTGCCGGCCACGAGCGCCCAGACTGCCGCCGAGGCGACGTGGTACGCAAGCGCCCAAACTACGCAAATGGCTATGACCACAATGATTAATGTCGTCAACATGATGACGTCTCCTTTTCAATTACTGCGATAAATAACAATTTCAAAATTATGGAAGTGCCGATCTATTCCCCGCGAGGGCGCGCGCCGTGATTTGGGATGGGCTGCAAGGCGCAAATCCTCGCCATAGCACCGCTATGGCGAGGATTTGCAACACGGCCTGCGGCCTGCAGACCGCCCAAAGCACGGATGCGCGACCCGTGAGGGAGTAGATCGGCACTTCCTTAAGCCTCCGCGAACCATTGATGCGAGCCGGGCGCGTTGTCGTTCTCCACCGGCGAACGCAGACCCGCCGCCAAAAACGGCGCCAATCGGCGCAACACCTTCTCATCGTTGTCGGCTTCGCCGGGCTGAAATTGCGCGATCATCTTCAACGCATCGGTACCAGCCAGCGTGTAGGAAAGTGCACCCATCACAAAATGCAGGCGCCAGGATAATTCCTCGCGCGGAATGTGCGGCAGTGCGTGCGAAAAGGCCGCGCGAAAGCGGGTAATCATTTCGGCATATTGCGAGGACAGAAATTCGCGAATGAATGGTGCCGGATCGGCATAGGCGCGGCCCAGCAATCTCAGGAAATTCTTGCCGCCGGTCTGATGATCGCGCGCGAGCTTTAGCGCGGGAATGAACATCGCGGAGATGATGTTTTCGCAGGTCAATGGCATGTTACCGGCCGCCGATTCGTACAGCGACAGCAGGCGCATGCGATCCTGATTCATCGGATCCAGCCGCCGCGTCAATACCGCCTGAAACAATTCCTCTTTCGAGCCGAAGTGATAATTGACCGCCGCGAGATTCACGCCTGCCGCCGTCGTGATTAAACGAAGTGAGGTCGCCTCGAAGCCGTGCTCCATGAAAAGCTCTTCGGCCGCATCGAGAATTTTCGACTTGGTATCGACTATTTCCGATGGGCGATCGACCGGAATATCGTTCGCCCGGGGAATTCGCTGGATGGTGCTTGAAGCCATAAAGTGTTTGCGATCAGTTGGTTGCGATGTAATCTTGCCAAATTCAAACGACTGTTTAAATTGAGCGTATTACTCGTTCCAAGAGGTGTCAATCACTTTCGATGTTGCGGCGCAGCAATTTAAGGCTGCGCTTGACGTTGCTTGTGGGCCAATTGAAAACAAAAAAGCCGCTGGATCGCTCCAGCGGCTTTTTTTTGAGTGATTCGAAAATCAGCTCTTTTTGATCTTTTCCAGCATCTTGAACAAGGATTTGCTCGATCCCATAAAAAGACGCTTGTATTCTTTGCCCAGGCAACGCCGCTCGAGCGTGTTGCGACGGGTACGTTTCTTTTCTCCAGCCATGATGTTCCCCTGCGGTAATGATTGCGAATGGGTCAATTATAGTCGAATGGGGCGGTGTCCGTGTCCCATTCTGGCGTCCCCTTTGTCACGCGCCGGTTCGTTGCATCGGTGCCTTCAAGGCTTCGCTCAACGAATCCATGCTATCCGATAGATGCGCCCTGGCTTCGGCACTTATCGGTTTGGTCATCGCAACGCTGATTTGCTGGCGCAGGGCAATCGCATTCATACGTTGCAGGCTGCGGGCGTCGGCCGGCGTGGTGAGGGCCGGGCGAACCAAAACATTGACGAGGCGCTTGGTGTGTTCGCGTTGCAGATTGCGGCGCAACGGACCAATATCGCTGCCGGTCTTGAGTTCACTCCAAATTGCGTTGGACAAATTCGCGTAGAGCTCGGAGAGTTTGAACGCGGCGGCGGGATTGTCGAGCTTTTCGGCGCTATCGAGAATTCGCGTGGCGACGCCGTCGCTCAAAAGCTGATTCAACACGTTACGCTGAATGGTCAACACTTCCGTGCCGAGCGAAAAAACGGTCGCACCGGACACTTGGCCAATACCGGTATCATCGCCGCGGTCAAGGTAATCAACCGTCAGGCGTCGCGTCGAGGTTGAATTCAGAATTCAGAACAATGTCGGGACGCCGCAACCAGAATTTTAGATGGGATCAGCTCATCCCAATGTAACAAACTGAAACGGAGACCGAAGTCTCCGTTTTTTTGCGTGCCTTATGTTTTCGTCAAACCGAAAACGACGATCCGCAGCCGCAGGTGCTGGTGGCGCTCGGATTCTTGATCACGAACTGCGCGCCTTCGAGGCCCTCGGTGTAATCGATTTCAGCACCCACCAAATATTGATAGCTCATCGGATCAATCAGCAATTTAACGCCGTTCTTTTCCATTACGGTGTCGTCTTCGTTCGCGATTTCATCGAACGTGAAACCGTATTGCAATCCCGAGCAGCCGCCACCGGTGACGAATACGCGCAGTTTCAGGTCGTTGTTGCCTTCTTCGACGATCAGCGATTTCACCTTGTCCGCTGCATTGTCGGTGAATAGCAGCGGGGCGGGCATCATGGACATGTCATTCATGGTCAATCTCCGGAAAACGTTTCTTGTTACGGTTCAAATGAGGGCAATGCGGGCGAATACAACCCGCGCTACGCTTGATTGGTTGAAGCAGGTTTGAATTCGATGACTTTGTCGGTTGCCTTGACGCCGCTTTCGTGCACCATGCGGCCCATGACGATGGCACCGACGTGAATTTCGATGGTCTTGTAGCTGACATCGCCGGTGACGCGGGCTTTTGGTAATAGTTCAAGGTACTCTTTGGCGCGTACGGGGCCGGCAACGGTGCCGTTGATCACCACATGCCCGACCTCGATCTCGCCTTCGATCTTCGCCATTTCAGATAAAACCAAGGTGCCCGGCTTTTCGCCGACCGCTTTGATATTGCCTTTTACGCAACCATCGACCCGCAATCCGCCGGTGAAATTGACGTCGCCGGTGATCGTGGTACCTGCGCCAATGAGACTATCAATGGGGCTGGGTTTGTTGGATTTGTTGCCGAACATAGCGATCCTCCTAAAAATTAATGCTTCGCTGGCTGCGTACATCATACCCCGGCAGGCCCAAAACGCGTAGTTGCACGCTCTTCAGTTGCGAGCCTTCGGGAATTTTGAAACGTCCATCGACTTTCTGGTAATAGCGGAATTCGACTTCTCCCCCTGGCACTTTCAACTGCGCATCCGGCGGAAAACTCAACGTCGCGGATTGGGCACCGGTTTGTACGCGGACAATGACTTGTACTTTTCCTTTGAAATCCTGCTTGCGCTGGCCGCCCTGAGTCAACAACAAGCGATAACGGTATTCATTGGGTAATGCGTCGGCTTCCACTTTCAGATTGGTGATTGCCAGCCCCTCGGGCACGCTACCCGTCGACATGATATTGCGCAGAAAGCCCAGATCTTCCTTGAGACCGGCGTTCTCTTCCTGCAACTGCGCGAGGTTCTTGGTGAATTCCGCCTGCGACGCCTTTTCGACATTCAACTGGCTTTCGCGTTCATTCAGCAGTGTTTTCGTCAGCGCGAATTCACGTTTCAGGCGCTCATTTTCGACCGTGAGTTTGGCGATTTCGGTTTTCGCTTCTTCGCGGTTGAAGCCGGTAATTTTGTAGCTGTTATCGACCAGATACCAGGCGACGGCCGCCGCCACGCCCATCGTCAGCCCATAGCCGCCGAATTTTACGTACCACGGCGTATGCATGCGAATCGCCACTTTTTCGGAGCGTATGCCGATTTTTGAGCGAATTTTTCGCCACGTACCGCGGAGTTTGAACTCGCTTAGCATCGGTTTGGCCAAAACATTGTCGTGGTTTCCATGTTGTTGGCGGTTCCAGAATGGGAAAAAAGCCGCAAATTGCGGCTTTTTCCTTCGGGTCGCGCAATAACCGGCTAGCGCTTCGAGAATTGCTTGCGACGGCGGGCTTTGTGCAAACCGACCTTTTTACGTTCGACTTCACGCGCATCGCGGGTGACGAAGCCAGCTTTCGACAGTACTGGTTTCAAGGTTGCATCGTAATCCAGCAGTGCGCGGGTGATGCCGTGGCGCACGGCACCGGCCTGGCCCGATTCGCCGCCGCCGAACACATTGACCATGATGTCGAATTTATCGACACTGCCGACCAATTCCAGCGGTTGACGCACGACCATCCGACCGGTTTCGCGCGAAAAATATACGTCGAGCGGCTTGTCGTTGACGACGATGTCGCCCTTGCCGGGCTTCATGAATACGCGCGCCACCGAGCTCTTGCGGCGCCCTGTTCCGTAATGATATTTACCGACCATTGTCTCGGTTCCTTAGATCTTGAGTTCTTGGGGTTGTTGGGCGCTGTGAGGATGCGTGCTACCCGCATAAACCTTCAGCTTCTTGATCATCGCATAGCCCAACGGGCCCTTGGGCAACATGCCTTTGACGGCTTTTTCAAGCACGCGTTCAGGATGCTTTGCCTGCAACTTGGTGAAATTGGTTTCGTAAATGCCGCCGGGATAACCGGTGTGGCGGAAATACTTTTTGTCTTCGGCTTTGTTGCCGGTGACACGCAATTTTTCGACATTGGTGACGATGATGAAATCACCGGTATCGACGTGCGGCGTGTATTCCGGTTTGTGTTTGCCGCGCAAACGGAGTGCGACTTCTGACGCCAGGCGACCGAGGATTTTGTCGGTCGCGTCGACGTGCAGCCACGCGTGGACAACTTCATGCGGTTTCGCGGAAAAGGTTTTCATTGCTGTGCTCGCTTGTGTATTGCCGCCGGACTGCTATTTGCGTGAACGGCGGACCGTGTGCTGGTTGTGCGGGTATGCGACCGGCGGTTTTCCGCGTTGCCGACGCGCCTCGCGTGCGTCGCGGAGAAAAATCCCGTCGCTGCTGCTCGCCAAGCAAACGGGGGGTACCTGGCGGAACTGGAAATTATAATGAATTCAAGCACTCTGTGTCAAATTGGGTTCAACCGCGATGCGTCCTCCGGCAACGAAATTGGGGCAGCCGCCGGGTTGGCTATACTGGCATCTTCAACCGGCAATCGGAGAAGTCGCGTGAAAGTGCGGATCAAATGGATAGATAACGTCGCGTTTAAAGGCGAGACGGAAAGCGGTCACACGCTAATAATGGATGGCTCGCCCGAGGTGGGTGGGAAAAACCTAGGGCCGCGCCCAATGGAAACGGTACTCATGGGTACAGGCGCGTGCAGCGCGATCGATGTGATGCTGATCTTGAAGAAAAGCCGTCAGCCGGTTGTCGATTGCGTCGTCGAGGTCAGCGCGGAGCGGGCACTCACAGACCCCAAGGTCTTTACCTCCATTCACTTTCACTTTATCGTGACCGGCGATGGCTTAAGCCCTGAAAAAGTTGGACGCGCAATAAAACTATCGGCCGATATCTACTGTTCCGCCACCGCGATGATGGCCAAGACGGCCAAGGTCACGCATGATTTTGAGATTGTGCCAACGACTAACGGGCGCTGATTCAACGTTCGAGGAACAAGAAATTTTGTCATCCTGACCTCCGTGAAGGACCTTGGTACTGAAGGCCGAGAACTTTCGCTGCGCACAGGAAGACGCATTTTTGTTTGCGGAACCTCGCTCAAACCCAATAAGTCGTGCCAGTCATGACTTTCGAAAAGCCGCGCATGGCGGCCTTGATGGGTGCGGGCAGTGGCGCGGCACCCTGATCAATACCGGATTGGCCGTGCCGAACCTCGTCTTCTCGCATCGCCTCAAGTATCGATCTGCTTTCCACGTCGGTCGGCGAAATTCGATCGAGATGGTCGTGCAAATGCGCTTCGACCTGGCGCTCGGTCTCGACCAGAAAACCCATGCTCCATTTATCGCCCAACAGCCCTGACGCGACACCCAAACCAAAAGCTCCCGCATAAAACACGGGGCTGAGTCGGCTGCTGTGCCCGTCCAGCGCGGTTAGGCGCGCGTCGCACCAGGCCAGATGGTCATGCTCTTCACGGGCTGCATTAAGCAACATGCCACGCACTTTGGCATTCTTGGCCACTAGCGCCTGCCCCTGATATAGCGCTTGCGCGCACACTTCGCCACAATGATTGATGCGCATAAGGCGAATCGACTCTGCCTTCGTGCGCGCATCGAGCGCATTGCTATTAACGGAACTATTCGCAACAGGCTCGGGACTGCGGCGCTCCGCATGCGGCTTGGCAAATACTGTGCGCAAGCCGGTATCGAGTTCGCAAATCAGACGATCAACCAAATTCATACAGCAATTATAGAAACAAAACGGGCACCCGAAGGTGCCCGTTTTAGTGTTGCTAATGTTACGACGGCAAGGGCTTAGAACGTGTGACGCAGACCCGCGCCAAAACCTTTCGGGTCATTGCCGGCGGTATTGACCAGATCCGAATCAACCAAAGTCGTGTTCGATGCCGCATTGTTTTTCAACGAGGCATAACGCGCCATGAAAGTCGTTCTCTTCGAGAAATTGTAGTCATAACCAATTGCCGAGAGTTTTGCTTCCGGCTGAGCGGCGGTGGCTACAACGCCATTCTTACCGCTGATTCTCGTCGCGTGGAACTGATGCATACCCGCTGTATATGTAATGGCAACCTGATTCATCTTGCGATCCGTTTTCCCCGTCAATTCAGCTTTCTGCGTCAACGCAGCAATCTTGATCGGCCCAAAAACGAAGCTGGCGGAGAGATTCTGCATCTTCTCAGTTGTGTTGGCGGTCACAGTCGTGCCAACGGTATCCTTCTGCTTCTGGTTGGCATAGTTGATTCTGAATGGACCGGTCGCATAGTCAAGAGAAAAACCGGTGCTCGAAGGATTGGCTGTGGCGGTTTTTCCTTCGTTCGCGCCATACATCGCGCGCAGCGAGAATCCGCTCATGGTCGGCGACCAATACTGAATCATGTTTTTTTCACGACGGTTGAAGTCGCCACCGCCGTAGTTGTTGACGATGTTGTTCTGCGCGCCGATAGTATTTTGAGCAAACGGATCGACAAAAATTGCCGACAACTTCATCGGGCTGTCCCACTGACCCAAGACAATCGTACCGAAACCGCCGGTCAGGCCAACGCCACTGTTGCGGCTGCCAAACGTGCCGCCACCTGCGTCAGGTGGTGCGCTAGACTCAAGCTGGAAAAACGCCTTCAACCCGCCACCCAGATCTTCCGTCCCGCGAAAACCGATCAATGATGAGTTATTAGCCACCGTGGTGCGCGTTGCCAGCGGTACGGCGGCTCCACTTGCCTTCAAGCTATTGGCCATCACCCAGATGCGGCCATACAGCGTCACCGGATTGGCCGATTGCGCCATGACCGCCGGGGCAAACGTTGCACCCGCAATGGCGAGGACAATCAATTTCTTATTCATCACAAATCTCCTTAGGTTAATTTGAGGCTTTCTAATTCATTGTCGCGGGTAATTCGACTGCGCGTACTTGACTGTCCGCGCACCGTTTCCCGTCTAAACGCACAAGCAATCACACAATCTTTTTGAGAAGCTAGCCGCATATTGCCAAACTTGGCCCGTTAGCTCAAGTGCTCAGGGTCAATTTGACGGGTCACCTACCCTCATGTTGTGTTTTTGCAACAAATCCAAAACTTGTCACGTCAGGGTCATTTCTTCCGGGTCGGGAAAAGTTGAGTGAGCCCCGGCCCCGGATCCGGCAACGCCATGAGCGCGCCGCCGACCAAAAAGGTGTTTACCCCGCGTTCCATCAACTGCTCGGCAATGGCGGCGCTATCAATACCGCTCTCGCTGACCAGGAGCCGCTCAGCGGGGATCAACGCCTTCAATCGAAGCGTCGTGGCGATATCGGTCTTGAAACTCGTCAGATCGCGGTTATTGACCCCGATCAAAGGGGTTTTGAGTTGCAGCGCTTGCCGAAGTTCGTGCTCGTTGTGCGATTCGGCGAGTACCGCCAGACCGAGCGACGCCGCCAGTTCCTCCCATTCGCGAAACAATTCGATTTCCACTGCACCCATGATGAACAACACCGCATCCGCACCCATCGCGCGCGCTTCGACGATCTGGTACGGATCAATAATGAAATCCTTGCGCAATACCGGCAAATTGCACGCCGCGCGCGCCGCCACCAAATCTTCAGGCGATCCCTGAAAATAGTCGCGATCGGTCAATACCGACAGGCACGCCGCGCCATGGTTTTCATAGCTACGCGCAAACATTGCCGGGTCAAAACCGCCACCTATTTTTGCGCGGAATTCGCCTGCGCTTGGGCTGGCGCGTTTGATTTCGGCAATGACGGCCGCGTCGCCCTTCGCATGCCGCGCACGGATCGCGCCGATAAAATTGCGGGTCGGCGG
>JANPBQ010000092.1:0-54379 GCA_031430555.1 Betaproteobacteria bacterium | reverse complement strand
AAGCTCGATGGTGCCGCGAATTTCCCCGAGGCCGTCACGGCGATCACGCGCGCCGGCATTCCGGTGTGGGCGCAATTTGGTTTGACACCGCAGACCGCATTGGAATTCGGCATTCCGTACAGTGCGCAATCGGCACCCGGCGCGCAAGTACCGGAAGGCATGGCGGCAAAATTCGTCGAGCAGGCGAAGCGGCTGGAAAAAGCCGGTGCGGTACTGCTCGATTTCACCAATTCCGGTCCGGTCGCGGGGCCGGCGGTCGTGAGTGCGGTGAGTGTTCCGGTGATCGGCGGTTTCGGCGGTGGGCCGTGGCTCGATGGCCGTGTGCGCATGGTGCATGCCGCAATCGGTTACGCAGCGAGTGCCATTGAAAAACCCGCCACCTACGCCAACGTCGCCAAAACCACGCTCGATGCGCTCACAGCGCTCGGCGAAGATGTGCGTGCGGCGCGGCAAATCAAGTACTGAACCGCCATGCCATTTGCACTCATCGACGGCATCAACACGCGTTACGACATCGTTGGCGACGGCCCGCCGCTCTTGATGTTTTCGCCCGGCGGCTTTGACGCCACGCTGGAAAAATGGTCAACGCTCGGTGTGTATGCAAAATTTAGGCCGCTGGAACACTTGTCGACAAAATATCGTTGCATTGTGTTTGATCGACGCGAGTGCGGGCAATCCGGCGGGCGTGTGGAGTGCATCAGCTGGGCGGATTACGTTCGCCAAGGCAAGGGATTGCTCGATCACCTCGGCATCGAGAAAGCGCATTTGATGGGCGGCTGCATGGGTTGCTGCCCGGTGATGGCGTTTGGCGTCACGCATCCGCAGGCGACGTTGAGCATGATCTTGTATTGGCCGGTGGGTGGCGCGAAATACCGCATCAATGGCCAGAAAAGATTCGATGAGCATTTGGCATTCGTCAGGCAAGAGGGATTGAGCGCGGTCGCGGCGCTGGTCGAGAAAGATGGCAAGCCGTTTGGCGGTGATCCGCGCGGCGGGCCATGGGCGTCGGTGTTGAAACATGATCGCGATTTCACGTCGGCGTATATCAAGCAAGACACGGCGGCATACACCGATATCGTCGCGAATGTCGCGAAGGCGTTGCTCGACCGTGATACCGCGCCGGGTGCCGAACCGCAAGATTTGATGCGCTTGAACATTCCGACGCTGGTGGTGCCGGGCAAGGACGCCTCGCATGCAACTTCCGCCGCGCGCTATCTGGAGGAGTGCATTCCCGGTGCCGAATATTGGGATGTGCCGCCGGTCGATCAGACGGAAGCGAATGTGCCGCAGCGATTGCTGGAATTTCTGGACAAGACTTGAAACGCAAGGAAAGTGAAAAATGGAAATGACCATGTTTGCGCGAATCAATTTGTTTTTTCGTGCGACTGCCGGTTGGAAGCGAGGTGCGTGCGCTGCCGTGTTCGCTTGTATCGGTGCCCCCGCGGTTCATGCGCAGGATTACCCGGCGCGACCGATCCGCGTCATCGTCCCCTTCGCCGCAGGTGGCGCGGTGGACGGACCGATGCGCGTGATCGCGCAGGAATTGTCGAAGCGGCTCAATCAACAAGTGCTGGTTGAAAATCGTCCCGGTGCGGGGGCGATGATCGGCAGCGAAGCGGTCGCAAAATCGACGCCGGACGGCTACACGCTGCTGCTCGCCTCGCAAACCAATGCGATCAGCGCGTCTTTGTACGCGAAATTGAATTTCAATCCGATCGAGGATTTCGCACCGATCTCGCTGATCGGCCGCGAACCGGGTGTACTGGTGGTTCACCCTTCGCTGCCGGTGAAAACGGTGCAGGAATTGATTGCGTATGTGAAAGTACAAGCCGATCCCCTCGATTACGCGTCGTCCGGCAACGGCAGCGGCCAGCACTTGTTCGCCGCCATGTTCGCCACGATGGCGGGCATCAAAATGAGCCACGTTCCCTATCGCGGAAGCGGCCAGGCCACCACCGATTTGATCGGCGGCCAGGTGAAGGTGTCCATTCCCGGTATCGCCGGGATGATGGGCCACATCAAGGGCGGGAAGCTGCGGCCGCTCGCCGTCACCGGCACCAAGCGTTCCGCGCAATTGCCCGATGTCCCCACACTCGACGAATCCGGCCTCAAGGGCTACTCGGCCTACGTGTGGATGGGCTTGCTCGCGCCCAAAGGGACGCCGGCGGCGATCATCGACAAGCTCAACCGCGAGATCGTCGCGGTGATGGCGTCGACGGAGGTGAAGACTTATTTTGCCGGCGCATCGATCGAAGGTGTCGGCTCGACACCCGCCGAATTCGACGCCTATTTCCGCGAGGAAAAAGAGCGCTGGGCAAAAATCATCAAGGAAACCGGCGCGAAAGTAGATTGAGTCCATCAACGCTTCGCCGCCATTCATCATTCAACAAGGGTAATCATGATTCAAACGCAATCGAGCAACAAACCCACCGTCACCGGCGTCGAGCATTGGACGAAAAAAGGCGACGTGAAATTATTCATGTGGGAAAAGTACGTCGGCTCGCCGGACAACAAACCCGCCATTCTGTGGGTACACGGCTCGTCGATGGCTTCGCAACCCACATTCGATTTGACCGTGCCGGGACGTGCGGATTCATCGGTCATGGATTGGTTCGCCCAACGCGGCTTCGTGTGTTGGTGCGTGGATATGGAGGGCTACGGTCGTTCGGATAAGACACGCGATATTTATTGCGACATTTCCAACGGTGCCGACGATCTCAAGGCCGCCACCGATTACATACTCGGCGCGCGCGGCATCAAACAATTCATGTCCTACGGCATTTCATCGGGTGCGCTGCGTGCCGCTTTGTTCGCGCAACGTCATCCGGAACGCATTTCGCGATTGGCGCTCGACGCGTTCGTGTGGACGGGCGAAGGCGCGCCGACGCTTGAGCAACGCCGCAAGAAACTCCCCGAATTCATCGCCAAAAAACGCCGGCCCATCGACCGCGCGTTCGTCTATTCCATCTTTGAGCGGGATCATCCGGATTGCGCCGAGAAACGCGTGGTCGACGCGTTTGCGGATGCGATTCTCGCTTTGGACGATTCAATGCCCAACGGTACCTACATCGACATGTGCTCGAAGCTGCCGGTGGTCGATCCGGAAAAAATCACCGTACCGACGGTGGTGCTGCGCGGGCAGTTCGATGGCATCGCCGGGATGAATGACCTGATCGAATTCTTCAAGCGCCTGCCGAATCCGGACAAACAATTCACCGTGATGCCCGGCATTTCGCACGCGAGTTTTCAGCAGAAAAATTATTTGCTGGTGTACGACATCTTGCATGCGTACTTCGCCCGGCCCGTGCCGGCATACCGCCCGTGAATGATTGCCTCACGCGAGTATTACGAGCTGCGGCGGACAAGTCCGCCCTACGGAAGCTTGCACCACCAAGTAGGGCGGACTTGTCCGCCAAACATATTTCAGTATGGCGGATTTGTCCGCCAATCACCATGCCAAACGCCAGAACTGGCGCGGTGTTTGATGCATAAATGGCTGGAAAGGCTCGCCAAATATAGAGTTTCATGTGAACGTCAATCGTCCTTACAAAGTAATTTCATCCCCGCTCGCGCGAGGATGACAGCGCAATTGAAATTTTCCATTCATGACCAAAGCGGGGAGCACAAGCCAGTGAGTCATAGCCTTCATCGATTTTTCCGCGCAGCCGTTGCCGCGCTCATGCTCGTCTCCGGCGTCGGATCGGCGCAGCCAAACAGCGCATTCGTGCCCGCCACCTACGAGGGCCCCGATCGTGAACAACGCCTTTTGCAAGGCGCACGTCAGGAAAATGCGCTCACGGTCTATACCTCACTCACGGTCGAGGACATTACCGAGATCGCCGCCGCCTTTGAAAAGAAGCACGGCATCAAACTCAAGTTCTGGCGGGCAGGCTCGGAGAAGATCGTCCAGCGCATCGTCACCGAAACGCGCGCAGGCCGTTTTGATTTTGATGTTGTCGAGACCAACGGCCCCGAACTCGAAACGCTGCACCGCGAAAAACTATTGCAACGCGCGTATTCGCCGCACTTCGCCGATCTGATCCCGCAAGCGATCCTGCCGCACGGCGAATGGGTCGGCACGCGGCTCAACATGTTCGTGCAGATCTACAATACGAAGCTGGTGAAGAAAGAGGATTTCCCCAAAACTTATCAAGACCTGCTCGACCCGAAATGGAAAGGCAAGCTTGGTATCGAGGCCGAGGATGTCGATTGGTTTCTCACCGTCGTCAAGGAATTGGGCGAAGGAAAGGGCGACGAAAAAGGGCTGAAGCTGTTCCGCGATATCGTTGCCGCCAATGGCATCTCGGTGCGCAAGGGCCACACATTGCTCGCCGGGCTGGTGGCGTCGGGTGAGGTGCCGATGGGCCTCACGGTATATAACCACAACGCCGACAAATTGAAAAAGAAGGGTGCGCCGGTCGATTGGGATGTGATCCAGCCAGCGGTGATCCGCGCCAATGGTATGGGACTCGCGAAGAAACCGCCGCATCCGAACGCGGCGGCGCTGTTCTACGATTTCATGTTGAGCGAGGGCCAAATGATTCTCGCGAAGAACGAGTACCTGGCCTCAAGCCGCAAGGCAGGGTCGCTGCTCGATAAGCACCGCGTCAAGTTTGTCGATGCCAACATGGTGTTGGACGAGAGCGCGAAATGGGAAAAACTGTACGCGGAAATTTTCACGCGGCAATCGCGTTAATCGCGCACACCAACAAGGAATGACATGTCAGGGCGAAACATCAGTTTGAATTCATTGGCACCCGGCGTCCCGGCCGCGCTGCCCGGATTTCAATATCCCGCACCGCGCCATCCGGCCTATTTGCGCCAGGAGCGGACCACCGATATCGAAGCCTTGATGCCGCTCGCGCGCGCGCACTTGCAGCGCCGCTACGGTCGCTCGGCATTGGGCGATATCCGCGAAGATGATCACCTGCTCATCATCACGTTTCCGCATCAGAACGATTTGGTGTTCGAGGCCTTGAAGCGCGCGCTGCTGGAACGTGGTGTGGCGCGGGTAGACCGCATCAACACCGTCGATCTCGGCATGGATACGGTGGTGTACAGCGCTGCGGATGGCTGGCGGGAAATCACCGACCGCCTGCCGCCGATGATCGAGAGTGGTGTTGAATTCAACGTCGCGTCTGCCGCGCTGAAGCGATTTCTGGATGACCGCCCCGGCTACACCGGCGTGTATGCGGGCGAGGCGGGGCGTTCGCATTGGCGGCGCGCGGCAGGCAAGAAGATCCGCAACAACTGGGTGTATGGCACTTACGAAGATTTCATTTCACGCGCCAACGGCTACCCCGACGAAATCTGGCGCACCATCGATTTGAAATTGGTGGCCGCGTTCGGTCGCGCCGCCGCGGTGCGCATCACCAGCCCCGAAGGCACCAACATCGGCTGGGACGTAACGCCTGAACAAGCGGCGCTGTGGCCGAAGGGTGCCTATATTTCCGGGCACATTCTCGGCTCGACGATTCAAGGCATTCGCTTCGGCCATCCGGTCGAGACGTTTTTGAAAGAAGCCAAAATATTGATGCCGACCTTGAACGGCGTCATCGGCGGCACCAGCAATCACACCGGCTACTACCCGCATATTGAGGTGCATGTCGAGCGCGGCATGATCACCAAAATCGTTGGCGGTGGAAAATATGGCGAGCTGTGGCGCGATGTGGTTGAGCGCTATAAAGATGTGCAGTACCCGGGTTTTCCGTACAAGGGTTGGGCATATTTCAACGATGCCTCGATCGGCACCAATCCAAAAAGCTATCGGCAAATCGAGACACTGTGGAACTACAACGATTCCTGGACCAATCTCCCCGAACGCGAGCAAGCGGGCGTGATCCATTTCGGCTTCGGCGCGGAGCATTGGGATCAAACGTTCTTGAATTACGCCAAGCAAAACAAATTGCCGACAATGCATTTCCCGCACGTCCACAATGTGTTCGCGACGTATGAAATCAAGGATCGCGACACCGGCGAATGGGTGAAGCTGATCGACAAGGGCAGGCTCACGATGATGGATGATCCCGACGTGGTGCGGCTCGCCAATGTGCTGGGCGATTCGAGTCTGCTCGAATACGACTGGATTCCGGCGTTGCCAGGCATCAACTATCCGGGCGACTATCAAAAGGATTACGCGCATGATCCGGTGGCGTGGATACGGCGCGAGCAGGAAGGGGAGTTTGCTTAACGGCCTTTCTGGGTTCGTCGCAAACTCCACGTCCAACTCATAAGTACCGTGTCATCCTGAGCGCAGCGAAGGATCTCGTTGCCATGACGCGATCCTTCGCTGCGCTCAGGAAGACAGTGTTTATCAGTAGGACTCCAGGGTTGCAGTGATGCTCGGACGCAAACGCGACTCGAATTTGCGAAACGTAAGAAACAACGGGAGATGTCATGGCAGGTAGAGTCGAGGGAAGAGTGGCGATTATCACCGGCGGTGGACACGGCATCGGTCGGGCCTATGCGACGCGGTTGGCGGCGGAAGGTGCCAGTGTGGTTATTGCGGAACTGGACGGCACGGCAGGCAGCGCCGTCGCGGCGGAACTGACCACGCAAGGCTACGCGGCCTTCGCCGTGCAAACCGATGTCGCCAATGAAACCAGTGTGAATCACATGGCCGCGCAGGCCATTGAAAAATTCGGCCGCATCGATGTGCTGGTCAACAACGCCGCCATCTTTGCGACGGTACCGATGTC
This sequence comes from Betaproteobacteria bacterium, assembly GCA_031430555.1. Taxonomy (GTDB): domain Bacteria; phylum Pseudomonadota; class Gammaproteobacteria; order Burkholderiales; family Usitatibacteraceae; genus UKL13-2. The sequence continues at coordinate 47,681 of JANPBQ010000092.1, read as the reverse complement.
GCGTTCGCCGTTCGATCAAATCAGCGTGGATGAGTGGGATCGAATGATGGGTGTCAACGTCAAGGGTACCTGGCTCGCTTGCCGCGCGGTGGTGCCGCAAATGCGCAAGCAGGGCTATGGAAAAATCATCAATGTCAGTTCCGGCACGGCGTTGAAGGGATCCCCCAGCCGCATCCATTACGTGACCTCCAAGGCCGGTATTCTGGGCTTCACCAAGACGCTCGCCAACGAAGTCGGCAAGGACGGCATCTGCGTGAACTGTGTCGCCCCCGGCAGCACGTTATCGGAAGAAAATCCCGATGAAGATATTTTGAAAATGCGCGCGCAGGCTGCCAATGCGCGCGCATTGAAACGCGTGCAGACGCCGGAGGACTTGACCGGTGCCGTGCTGTTCTTCGCTTCCGCCGACAGCGATTTCATCACCGGGCAGACGCTGGTGGTCGATGGCGGCTCGTGCATGCATTGAAACGGAGGCATCATGAATCGCCGCGAATTTATTGAATGCAGCGCCCTGATGGTGGCGAGTGCCGCCGTCTCGCCAGAGATAGCCGCGCAGGAGTCGCTCGCAAAGCTTGCCGCCTACGACGGCGTTGATCGCGTGGAGCGGATCAAGGCGCGCGCGAAGCAGGAGGGTGAAGTCAGTTTGTATTCCTCGCTCGGCACTGAAGATGCCGCCATTCTCGGTGCAGTGTTCGAGAAAAAATATGGCGTGAAGCTGAAGCTGTGGCGGTCCAGCTCCGAAAAAATCCTGCAACGCATCGTCACCGAAACCAAGGCCGGCAGGTATGATTTTGATGTGGTCGAGACCATCAGCCCGGAACTGGAACTGCTCAGCCGCGAAAAACTGTTGCAGACGGTCAACTCGACCTTCCACGCCGATCTGCTCGCGCAGGCCGTGCCCGCGCACAAGGACTGGGCAAGCACGCGGCTCAACCTGTTCACGCAGGCCTACAACACCAAACTGATTCGCAAGGAAGACCTGCCGAAATCGTTTGAAGAATTGACCCAGCCGCAGTGGAAGGGACGGCTCGGCATCGAAGCCGATGATCCGCCCTGGTTCGCGGGTGTCGCCGCCGAAATCGGCGAAGCAAAAACCTTGCAGCTATTCCGCGATATCGTGCGTATCAACGGACTCTCGGTTCGCAAGGGACATACGCTTCTCACCAATCTGGTGGTCTCCGGCGAAGTGCCGCTGGCGCTCACGGTGTACAACTATCGCGTTGAGCAGTTGAAGAACAAGGGAGCGCCGATCGATTGGTTCACCATCGGCCCGGCGATTGCGCTGCCGTGTGGCATTGGTGTCTCACGCGCGGCCCCGCATCCGAACGCGGCACTGCTGTTCTACGATTTCATGCTGAGTGAAGGGCAGGCCATCCTTGCGAAAAAAGACTTCGTCCCCGCCAGTCGCGCGCTCGATTCGCCGCTCACACGCGGCGCGATTCGTTTTCTCGACCCCGCGCAAGTTATCGATCAGCAGGAGAAGTGGAGCAAGTTGTACGACGAGATTATCGTCAAGCAGGGACGCTGACCCGCCACATGCCGTCATCCCCGGACTTGATCCGGGGATGACAATTGTTCTTTCTGTGCCATTCCCCATTCAGGAACCCCATGACCCTCACCGACCCCTTCGCCCTTCAAGTCCTGAAAGTGGCGGAACAAGAAACTCACGGCTGGAAAATGATGATCGGCGGCCAATGGGTCGAGAGCCGTTCCGGCAAGCGCTATACCACGCTGAACCCCGCCTATGACGAACCGCTGGCCGATGTGCCGGATGGCGATGTAGCGGACATTCAGGCGGCGGTGGAAGCCGGCAAGGCCGCGTTTCCCGCGTGGCGCGCCATGCACGTGGATGAGCGCGTGAAACACTGTAAAGCCTTCGCCAACGCCGTGCGCGGCATGGCGCGCGAATTCGGCATGTTGGACGCAATCGACAGTGGAAATGCATTCCTGCCGATGATTGACGATGCAAAGAAAGGCGCTTCGCTGCATGATTTTTTCGGCGGGCTTGGCATGGAAATGAAAGGCGAAACTATTCCCACACCCGGCGGCGGGCTTGATTACACGCGCCCCGAACCCTACGGAGTCGTCGCGCGAATCATCCCTTTCAATCACGCAATATCATTCGCGGCAGGAAAAATCGCACCGGGGCTGGTGGCGGGCAACACGATTATTTTGAAGCCGGCCGAGCAGACCCCACTATCGGCGCTGCTGATGGGCAAATTGATTCAGGAGCATTTCCCGCCGGGAGTCGTCAATATCGTCACCGGCGATGGCCCGAACTGCGGCGCGCCGCTCACGCGCCACAAGGACGTGCGCCGCATCGCCTTTACCGGCAGTGTCGAAACCGGCAAGGCGATCATGGCGGCGGCGGGCATCAAGAACGTGAGCCTCGAGCTCGGCGGCAAGAATCCGCTTATTGTCTATCCCGATGTCGATATCGAGAAAGCCGCCGCCGCAGCAGTCGCAGGGATGAATTTCACCGTTTCGCAAGGCCAATCCTGCGGATCGAACTCGCGCGTGTTCGTACACAAAAAAATTCACGATCAATTCATGGCGGCGGTGCTGGAGCGCGTGAAAAAAATCCGCATCGGCTTGCCTGAATTGGAAGCCACGCAAATGGGCCCGGTCATCTCCCGCGAGCATTACAACCGCGTGATGGGCTACATCGCAGCGGGAAAAAAAGAAGGCGCGCAAATTGTTTACGGCGGTGGCCATGCGGCGGGTGAACATTTGAAAAAGGGCTACTTCGTCGATGCCACCATCTTCGCCGGCGTCAAGCACGGCATGCGCATTGAACAGGAAGAAATTTTCGGGCCGGTGATGGGTGTGCTGGATTGGGACAACGAAGCCGACATGCTGAATGAGGTGAACGATGTCGATTACGGCCTCTGCGCCAACATCTGGACCAACAATATTTCCACCGCGCTAAAGATGGCCGACGCAGTCGAAGCCGGCTACGTCTGGATCAACGGCCACGGCGGAAAACGTTTCAAGGGTGCCCCTTTCGGCGGTTACAAGGATAGCGGCATCGGTCGCGAGCACTCGATCGGCGAATTGATGAGCTACACGCAGATCAAGAACATCAATGTCGCCTATTGAGATCCCGCGTTGAAAGCAACCACGAAGGAAGACCCTCGATGAAACGCATTGCCCGACTCATTGTCTCGATCATGCTGGTGAGCATGTCCGCTTCCATCGCTGCCCAGTCTGCCGCAGTGATCGCCCTCTACGACGGCCCGGATCGCCAGGCGCGGCTCGTCGAGGGCGCAAAAAAGGAAGGGTCGCTCACGCTCTACGCGACGACACCGATCGAATATTTGCGCGTCATCATCGGCGGCTTTGAGAAAAAGTACGACGTAAAGGTGAACCTCTGGCGCGCACGCTCGGAAAACGTGTTGCAACGCATCATCTCCGAATCGCGCAGTGCCAACCCGGCGTTTGACGTGGTCGAATGCATCACCACGCCGATGGAAGCGTTGCGTAAGGAGGGCATTTTGCAGCGCGTCAATGCGCCGGTGCACGCGGAATTGCAGGCATGGGCGCTGCCCGCACATCGGGAATGGGCGGCAACCCAGTTGTACATGTTCGTGCAGTCCTACAACACGAATCTGGTGAAGAAAGAAGACTTGCCGAAAACCTACGCCGATCTGCTCGACCCGAAATGGAAAGGCAAACTATCGATCGAGGCCTCCGACCACGAATGGTTCATGGAAGTGATCAAGCAGCTTGGCGAAGACAACGGCAAAGGCCAAAAATTCTGGCGTGATCTGGTGGCCGGCAACGGCTTGCAACTGCGCACCGGTCACACGCTGCTCAATAATCTGGTCGGCGCGGGCGAAGTGCCGATGGCGCTCACGGTATACAACAGCGATCCGCCGAACTTGAAAAAGAAAGGCTCGCCCATCGACTGGTTCGTCATCGAGCCGGCCATCGCAATTCCGAACGGCGTCGGCGTGTCGCGCAAAGCCCCGCATCCGCACGCGGCCCTGCTGTTCTACGAATATCTGCTGAGCGAAGAGGCGCAGCAAGTGCTGGCGGGCATCGGCTATGTGACGTCGCAGAAAAAAATTGCCTCCACCTTCAACAAACCGCTCAAAGTGCTGGACCCCGCCGCGCTGCTTGAGGAATTCAGTAAATCGAGCGCGCTATTCGAGCAAATTGTCGTCAAAGGCATTACCAAGTAATGCAACCACAACTCTTCAGGAGAACCGCGTGACCCTTTCATTTCGACCCTTGAGTCCTGTCATCGGTGCCGAAGCGGTTGGCTTCGATCCGCGCCAATTCTCCGACGACGAGCGCGATCAGTTCAAAGCGGCGTGGCTGCAACATCTGGTGATGCTGATCCGCACGCCGAACGTATTGTCGGATGACGAGTTCGTGGCGCTGATGTCGCGCCTGGGCGTGATTGAAAATGCCCGCAAGCTGAGCCCGTTGTCGAGCCGCATCGAAGTGATGATCATTTCCAACATCCGCGAAAACGGGCAATTGGTCGGCGCGCTGCCTGACGGTGAATTGTCCTTTCACTACGACCGCGCGCACCAGAAAAAGCCGACACGCGCGACCGCCTTGCACGCCATTGAGATCCCCGACAAAGGCGGCGAGACCTGCTTCGCGAACATGTGTTTGGCCTATGAGACCTTGCCCGTTGAGATCAAGCAAAAAATCGCAGGCAAGCAAGCGCTCAACACGTATGAATACGGTGCCACGCATGCGGAAGCGAAAAAACTCGACGACGACGCGCCGAGCGCCGTGCATCCGGTGGTGCGCACGATTCCGGAAACCGGGCGAAAGGCGCTGTTCGTTGCGCGTCTGATGACTGACAAAATCCTCGGCCTGCCGGATGACGAAAGCCGCCTGCTGTTGAACCAAATCGCGGATCATTGCGAACAGCCGAAATTCAGTTACGAACACCACTGGCAAGTCGGCGACATTCTGATGTGGGACAACCGCTGCTCTACCCACGCCCGCAAGGATTTCGACGCTTCGCAGCGAAGACTGATGAAACGTATCGCGCTCGGCGATGCGGTAGCGCCGGCGTAATCGAATGGGGGACAAACCCTAGCACTGGAGCGCAACTCCGGGCGAAATGCCGCCGAACGCCTCGCCAGTGCTTGAGTTTTCACTAAGGGTACTTCTATTTACCCGGTCGTACCGGCGAAGGCCGGTACCCAATTTTCGTAAGCCATTGACACATTGACAAAATTGGGCCCCGGCCTACGCCGGGGAGACAGAGATTTGAGGTAAATAGAAGTACCCCTAAGAATCTACTTCGCCTGTGACTTCAACAAATCCTCAAACGCCTTCGTGCAGCGCGCCACATCGTCGAGCGTGGCCGAGGGATCGATGTAATGGATCTTGACGTTTTTCAGTGGCGACTCAACCTTCTTGCTCGGCGAGAGGTAATTCATTTTGACGATCAACGGCTGCGCATCGCTCAGCATGTATTCGTAGAACAGCAGTGCCGCGTTCGGATGCGGTGGTTTCTTCGAGACGCCAATACCGTTCGAGCGGCCGATCACCGGCTCCAGCGCGAACCAATCCACCGGCGCGCCTTTTTGCTTGGCCTGTTCGGTCATGTAGCTGTACACCGTGAGTGCCAGCGGCACTTCGCCGGAGACGACCATGTTGTTCAGCAATGAATGGCCGGTGCGAACCGACCAGCCGTTCTTCGCGACAATTTCCTTGAAAAGTTTGGTGCCTTTTTCTTCACCCAGATGCTTCATCAGTCCGCAGTACCACTCGTTGTCTTTTGCTTCAACGGCGAGCTTGCCTTTCCATTTCGGGTCGAGCAAATCGTTGTAGCTTTTCGGCAAATCCGCCTTCTTGACCTGGTTGGTGTTGTAGGCCTGTACAAACACGCTCAAGAATTGCGGCGCCCAGCCGCGGTGCGAGGGCATTGCCTCACTGAACAAATCCGCATGATGCGCGGAGCGCACTTCCTGCAAGGTTTTCTCACGGTACAGCGCCTCCATTTCCGGTGCAGAAATATCCACCACGTCGAAATCCCAGCGATTGGCCTGCGATTCCGCGATTGTCCGCTGCAAGACCTTCGCCGTCGAGGCGCGCCAGATATTCACCTTGATGCCGTAGCGCTTTTCAAAATCCTGCGCGAGTGCCGGCCCGTCCTTTTCGGCGATCGATGTATAGAACGTCAATGAACCTTCTTTTTTTGCGGCCTCGACCAATTTCTGATGACGGGCGGGGCTATCGTTCTGCGCAAGATCGGCGAAGGATTCCGCTACCGCATTGCCGCAGAAGTTGAACGCAATGAAGGTTGCAAAGATGCTTGCACCGCGCTTATGAATTGGGTTGCACATTATTAGCCTCACTCTTATCCGCTATATGGAACGGCGTTCTTTGCCGTTGCACACAAGGTATCTTTGGGGTGAAATTCTGTCAACATGGATTCACACGAAACGTCCCTTTGCATTTGGTCGAAAATCCGACTTCCATCCTGAGAATGCGTAACGATAATGCTCGGCAACATCCGCAAAAGTGCTTCGCACCTCGCCGCGCTCTCGCGTATCGAGGTGTGGACACGAACGCGCTTCTCGCTCGGGCACGACGAGGTGGTGCTGGTCACCGAACTCGCCTGCGCGCTGCCCGGATGTGCACCATTGGAAACCGTGGTGGCATTCTGGACGGGCGATAAAATCCGCCATCATTTCAAGGTATTCAAACGCGCAGAAGAAGTCATTGAGAGCGACCTGCCGTACGCGTGGATGAAGCCGGCATTGGCGGTGCCGGAAGGCTTTGATCCTTACTGCTGCTGAATTTTCGACATTACACACACCATAGGTAAATCATCATGAGCAAACCCACTTTCACCACCGTCACGCGCACCCAGGGCAACAATCAGGCGCTGAAAGACCGCAGCGTCGATCCAGCCAGTTTTGGCTTTGACTTCATCGATGTGCCGGTGCTAGTCGACGGCTTCCGGCGCATGGTGCGCGGCCTTGAATTCGACATCAGCGAAATGGCGATCACCACTTACATTTGCGCGAAGGCACACGGCAAACGCATGACCGCGTTGCCGATATTTCTGGTGCGCGCGTTTCATCACGGCGCGATCATGGTCAATACCCAGGCCGGCATTGCGACACCGAAAGATCTTGAAGGAAAACGCGTCGGCGTCAACCGTGGCTACACCGTCACCACCGGCGTCTGGGCACGAAGCGTATTGCAGGATGAATACGGCGTCGATTTGCGCAAAATCACTTGGGTGCTTTCGGGAGATGAACACGTCGCCGAATATCGCCCGCCGGCGAACGTGGTGCCGATCGAGGCGGGAAAGAAAATGGGCGAGATGCTCATCAGCGGCGAACTCGCGGCGGCCATCGGGGTGGAGGTAGATCATGCCGATGTGCGGCCCTTGATTGCGAATGCGCAGGACGCCGGTATCGCGGCGTTGAATGCGCGCGGTCACTATCCCATCAATCATCTAATGGTCATCAAAGACGATGTGCTCGCCGCGCATCCCAACCTGGCGGTGGATGTCTTCAACGCCTTCGTTGAATCGAAAAAAATCTATTTGCAACGTCTCGCTTCGGGGGCTATTGAAAAGCCCACTGCGGTGGATCTGCTGCATCGCCGCGTGATGGACATTACCGGCGATCCGCTGCCGTACGGGATTGCGCCCAATCGACGCGTGCTGGAGGAATTGATTCGCCACGCGGTTGCGCAGGGAATTATTACGTCGACGGTCAATGTGGATGAGCTGTTTGTGGCGAGTACGCGCACAATCGTCGGCTAGTACCCATGCTGTTCATTCAAGTTTCGTTCGCCCTGCGGTATCGAAGGGCCTTGATGCGGGTAGCCCTTCGATACCTCAGGGCGAACGGTACAGTTTCGGCTATCCGAACAGTATTGCGGTTAGCGCGGACATATGCGTTGCTACTCGCGCAACTGCAACCGATCGCGCTTCGCCAGTGCCGGAAACCAGACGATCCAAAGCGCGACAATTACCAGCGTCCCCACACCACCTAGCACCAACGAGCCCACCGGCCCCAACCACTCGGCGGTCGCGCCGGACTCGAATTGACCGAGTTCGTTCGAAGCGCCGATGCAGATCGCGTTCACCGCGCTGACGCGGCCGCGCATTTCGTTGGGCGTATCGAGTTGCACCATCGACATGCGAATCACGACATTCACCATGTCGGCGGCACCGGTCACCATCAATGCAATGATCGACAAGGCGAAACTCGTCGAAAGGCCAAACACCAGCGTCGCGAGGCCATACACGGCGATCGCCTCGAACATGCGCCGCCCGACTTTGCGCTCGACCGGCCAGCGTGTCAGCACGGCTGAAATCAGCAGCGCGCCCACTGCAGGTGCCGCACGCAACAATCCGAGGCCGGTCGGCCCGACATGCAGAATATCCTTGGCGAACATCGGCAACAGCGCGGTCGCGCCGCCGAGCAGGACCGCGAATAAATCCAGCGAAATCGCGCCCAGCACGGGCTTATGATTCCAGACGAATCGAAATCCCGCGAACACGGTGGCGAGCGTGACTTCCTCTTTGGGCGGCGGCACATGCACCGAGCGCAGCGCCAAAAAGACAACACCCGCCAATGCGAACAGCGCCGTGCAAACGCCGTACACGACAGCTTCCCCCGCGATGTAGATCGCGCCTCCCAGTGCCGGCCCAACGATCACGGCCGCCTTCATGCCCATTGAGCTTACCGCCGTCGCGCGTGAGATCAGGCGATCCGGCACCAATAGCGCCACCATCGATTGCTGCGCCGGATTCTGAAAGCCCTTGACCGCACCCAGCGCGACCGACATCGCCAACAGCAGCGAACGATCCGCCCAGCCACCAAATGCGGCAGTCGCCAGCACCCCGCCGATGATCGTCTCGACCACCATGCACAGCACCAGAATGAGCCCGCGATTGCCGCGATCGGCAGCGTGGCCGGCCGGCAATGTCAACACCAGCGCCGGCAGGAATTGGGCGAGCCCCACCAACCCCAAATCCCACGCGCTGCCCGTCAAGGTATACATCTGCCAGCCCATGGCCACCATCAACATCTGATTGCCGGTCGCCGCACTGATGCGCCCGCACCAGAAACGCAGGAAGCGCGGGATTTGCAGGGGAGATGTCGGGTGGTCGGATGACATTAAAGGTGGGCGAAATTCTTCAAAGCGGCACAGATGCTATTTTCGCCGGAACGCCAGTGCCTGCGCTTTATTTGTCGTATGTTCTGGCGAGAGGAACGGGGAAAGACTTATTACGGAAACACAATTTGCAATCGACGCGACTTCAACGTGCCGCACAGACTCGGTCACTACGTCGCCATGTTCCCGCGAATGTTGAAGCCGCATCGAACACCAGTTCACGACCGCGCACCGCCGCCTTGCCGACGATCTCGCTTTGCCACGCCACACCATCGAGCCTCGCCGAAAAATTCACATTGCGTGTGCCTGTGGCGGTACCTACAATCACTTGATACATCTGGCGCAGATCAAGCGTGATGTTCGCGTGCGTAGGCGAACACCAACGCCCCTCGACAAGCGCAGGCACTTTCCACAGCATTACGCGGCTAGTCCGCTCCAGGCCCAATTTCTTCTCCGGTGCGGGCACGCGAATTTCGGCGTCGGGCCGCCAATCGCCCATATCCCAATCGTGCGAAACGATGCGCGTGCCGGGTTTCAGCGCGAGCAATTTCGGTCGCAGCGCAAGATTCACATCGGGCAGCAGGTACATCGTGATGACGCTCGCGCGGCTGAGATCGGTCTTGAATAAATCCTGATCGCGAAACTCCACCTGTTTCGCAACGCCGGCGGTTCTTGCGTTGATGAGGCTTTGCGCCACCAGGCTGGGATCGATTTCCACTCCCAACCCCCGCGCGCCGAATTTTTTCGCGGCGAGAATCGCAATGCGACCGTCGCCCGACCCGAGATCGATCACGAAGTCTTTTTTGCCGACGCGGGCGATGGTCAACATTGCTTCCGTGACGCCTTGCGGTGTGGTGACGTAGGGCACGTCGAGATCGACCGGCTGCGCAGGTGAATTGATGGTGAAACAGACTGCCGTCAACCAACACCATTTCGCTGCCGACGATTGCGCTGAAGTTTTCATCACGCAATTCTAGCCGTAACCCAATTTTGTTCGTATAGACAAGATACTTCTACCGCCCCGCATCGCGCAGAGCGCGTCAAACACTCCCGATCCTCTATAATTTAACCATCCGTGATGTGCGTTTTTCGCGATGCGGGTGCTTGCCGGCAACCCGCACGCAGGCGATGACCACTCCGCAGCACAATGCGACATCCCATCTCGACCAATCTGCACTACGCCTATTCGGCGATCCCTTTCCCCAAATCAATATCTCCATGCCCCTGAAACTCGCCCACGGCCTCGCTTTCTCTGACCTTTATCGCGGCGACGGCTTGATCAAACTCGATGCCGCGTTTGTCGCGCATTTGTACGACGCGGACGTTGCCTTGGCCGCGCGCCTTGCCGCTGGTCGTGCGGATGCAGCTGCGCTTGGCAAGAAGGACGAATCCGCGCTGATCATCGAGGCGGCACCGCATCTCGAAACGTTCATCGCGCAATTGTTCGGTATTGAGGATGAGGCCGACGCGCTCACCGGACGCCACCTGGCGCTCGGGCCGCTCTACACCGTCAAACGGCAATTCGTCCAGCGCAAGGCCATGTCCACTTACAAAGCCGACGCCGCGGCAGCTTTCGACGGTGTCACCATTGAGCAAGCACTCGCGACACGCGTAGGCGGTGAATTCAACGAACTCGCCTTTGCGACGCACGTTGAAATTTGGCAAAAAGATGAATCCGCCAACGCTGAAGCGATCGATCTGGCGCTGCGCTATGCGGCGTGGGCGATGCACACCGAAGCCGGTCGCGCGCGAAATCATGCCGGTGTGCTGTTCAAAGCACCGGCCAAACTCGATCCGCAGCATTTGGTGAAACACGCGCAAACGGCCACGACCGAAGGCGTCACCACGTTCACCATCAAGCCCGAGCATATCCGCCGCCGCAAAGGGTTCGAGCTTACCGACCCGGGTACCGATCTCAAAGGCGCGCTTGCCGAGGCGAATTACTGCATCTGGTGCCACACGCAAGGCAAGGATTCCTGCTCGACCGGCCTCAAGGAAAAACCCGGCGCGGACGGTAAAGCGGCGTTCAAGAAAAGTGGTTTCGGTGTGACGCTGGCCGGCTGCCCGCTGGAAGAAAAAATCTCCGAATTTCATACCTTGAAAGCCGGTGGCTACGCGATTTCCGCACTCGCCGTCATCGCCATCGATAACCCATTGGCCGCCGCAACCGGGCACCGCATCTGCAACGATTGCATGAAATCCTGCATTTACCAGAAGCAGGAACCGGTGAATATTCCCGAAGCCGAAACGCGCACGCTGAAAGATGTGCTGGAATTGCCATGGGGCTTTGAAATTTATTCGCTGCTGACGCGCTGGAATCCACTGAGTTTGCATCACCCGTTACCGAAAGAAGACAGTGGTTATCGTGTGCTGGTGGTGGGTATGGGCCCGGCGGGGTTCGCGCTATCGCACAATTTGATGAACGACGGTCATACGGTAGTCGGCATCGACGGTCTCAAGATCGAGGCGCTTCCGAAAAATATTTCCGGCGTGCGCGCCGATGGTTCGCGCGCGGCGTTCGAGCCGATCCGCGATGTCACCACGCTCTACGAATCCCTCGACGACCGCGTCATGGCAGGATTCGGTGGCGTGGCCGAATACGGCATCACCGTGCGCTGGAACAAGAATTTTCTGAAGGTGATCCGTCTGCTGCTGGAACGCCGCGATCAATTCGCGCTGTTCGGCGGTGTGCGCTTTGGTGGCACGCTGGATGCCGATGATGCATTCAAGATGGGCTTCGATCACATCGCACTCGCGATGGGTGCCGGCAAACCGACGGTGCTGGATATTCCCAATGGCCTCGCGCGCGGCGTGCGCACGGCGTCAGATTTTTTGATGGCGCTGCAATTAACCGGTGCCGCGAAAGCCGATTCGATCGCCAACATGCAGGTGCGATTGCCGGTGGTAGTAATCGGTGGTGGCCTCACGGCGATCGATACCGCGACGGAGGCGCTCGCCTACTACCCGATCCAGGCGGAGAAATTTCTACAACGCTACGAAGCGCTCGCTGCTGAGAAAAATGAAGATGCCGTGCGTGACTTGTGGAGTCCGGAAGAGCGCGAAATCGCCGAGGAATTCCTGGCGCACGCGCGTGCGATTCGCGCAGAACGGAAAATTGCCGGGGTGGAAAACCGCGCGCCGCGCATCATCGAATTGATGCAAAGCTGGGGCGGGGCGACGATTGCCTATCGCCGCCGCATGGTCGATAGCCCTTCGTATACGCTTAATCACGAAGAAGTCGAAAAAGCGCTGGAGGAGGGCATCGCGTTTTCTGAAGGTCTCACGCCAACCTCGGTGGATGTCGACGATTACGGTGCGGTGTGCGGCATCAACTTCACCGTGAAGCATGTGCTGGAAGACGGCAATTCCGAATCCGCCGACTATCATCTCGCCGCGCACACGGTGTTCGTCGCGGCAGGCACCTCTCCCAATACGGTGCTCGCGCGCGAGTATCCGCAACACTTCGGACTCGATGGCAAATATTTCCAGGCCTGCGATGAAGACGGGCAGGCACTCAAACCGGCGTTCTCGATTTCCAAACCGGAAACGGCGGACGTGCTGCTATCGCGGAATGCGGCGGGGCGCTTCGTGTCCTTCTTCGGCGATTTGCATCCCTCTTTTTTCGGCAATGTCGTGAAAGCCATCGGCAGCGCGAAGCAGGGGTTTCCGGTGGTGTCGCGGGTCTTGAAAAAACGTCCGCCGCAAGCGCTGGGCGGACACGCCGAATTTCTCGCGGCCATCGCCGACGACTTGCTGGCGACGGTCGCCTGGGTCGAGCGCCTTACGCCGACTATCGTTGAAGTGGTGGTGCGCGCGCCGCTCGCCGCGCGCAAATTCCAACCAGGCCAGTTCTATCGATTGCAGAATTTTGAAACGCTCTCGCCCGTCACACGCGGCACGCGCTTGCAAATGGAAGGCCTGGCGCTTACCGGCGCGTGGACGGATCCCGAGAAAGGTCTCGTCTCCACGATCGTGTTGGAAATGGGCGGCTCATCGGACCTCTGCGCCATATTGAAGCCGGGTGAGCCTGTTATCTTGATGGGTCCGACCGGCGCACCGACGCACATCGCGGCGAATGAAACCGTCACGCTGGTCGGCGGCGGCCTGGGCAACGCGGTATTGTTCTCCATCGGCCAGGCGTTCCGCGCCGCCGGCTCAAAGGTGCTGTATTTCGCCGGCTACAAGAAAGTGATCGACCGCTACAAAGTGGCCGAGATTGAAGCGGCGGCGGACGTCATCATCTGGTGTTGCGATGAATTACCCGGCTTCACGCCTGGCCGCCCGCAAGACAAAACGTTCGTCGGCAACATTGTGCAGGCGATGGAAGCCTACGCATCAGGCCGTCTCGGGGTGCCGCCGATTCGCATGGAAGATGCGGATCGACTCATCGCCATCGGCTCGGATCGCATGATGTCCGCTGTCGGCCGCGCGCGCCACGACGTGCTGAAATCGCACATGAAGCCGCATCACTTCGCGATCGCTTCAATCAATTCGCCGATGCAATGCATGATGAAAGAAATCTGCGCGCAATGCCTGCAACCGCAGCGCGATCCCAAGACCGGAAAAGTGACGTACGTTTTTTCCTGCTTCAATCAGGATCAGGATATCGATTGCGTGGATTTTCAGGCGCTATCCGAGCGCCTGAAGCAGAACGGATTGCAGGAGAAATTGACCAAGCAGTGGTTGGAGATTTGCTTGGGCGACATCAAAAAATCACACGTGGTGGTTTAATTTCGTCGTTCGCGCAATAGCGACAAACACAAGCACTGGTGCGGCTCTCCGGGCGATTTGTGATTGGTTCAAGCGTTTCGCGGTAATGGCACGCGACGCCTCTCGCTGCCCGCGTAGAGGCGGTGCGCTCTCTCCCACTTTGTAGGCACACGACTACAAACCTTCGCGCGCATGGCCGATGGGATGGAAATCATCCCGCGATGACAATGAATGCTACTTCTGCTGGAAACAGCGAAGACGACACGCATTCATTTCTGGAGAACGCCATGAACACCCTTGAAACAAACACTGTGCTCGCTACGCGGCCGTTCGCGACATTTGCCGTGATCATTGCGCTTGCCGTGCTCATATTGCCGGGCTGCGCATCAACGGGTGACATGCCCCGCGAAGAGATGGCGGTTGCCCGCGCAGCGGTGGATCGCGCTTCCGGGCCTGCAGCGGCAGAAGCGCCGGTCGAAGTTTCCCAGGCGCGCGAGAAACTGGAACGTGCCAACTCCGCTGTCGCCCGTAAAGATTACGACGAAGCAAAACGGTTTGCCGAGAAGGCGGAATCCGACGCCAATCTGGCTGAAGCGAAATCGCATTCGATTCGCTCCGACCGCGCATTGAGTGAAGTACGCGAAGGCATTCGCCAGCTGCGCGAAGAACTTGCCCGCCGCTAATCAGATACCTGATACGAAAACAATAGGAAATCACCATGAACAAGAAAACATTGCGAACCATGAAGTCGGTCCCGGCACTCAAATCACTGTTGTCACACGAGTCGGTTTTCTCGATCAGGCCGGCGCTTGCGATGCTCACGGTCGCGCTCATTGCTGCCGGTTGCGCCAGCACCTCCTCTGCACCGCCCTCACTGGTGGAAGCGCGTGCGAATGTGAGTTCCGCTGCGTCGAACCCCAACGTGCTGGCCAATGCGCCGCGGGAACTGAAGCGCGCCAATGACGCTCTAGCCAGCGCGGAACAATCGCAGGTCAAAGGTGAAGAGATCAACGTCAATCACAACTCCTATATCGCCACGCAACGCGCACGCACTGCCGTTGCGGCAGGCAACGCCAAGGCGGCGGAAGACCAGATCAAGCTCGCGGAAATTGACCGCGAACGCGCCCGCAGCGAAGCCAGTGCACGTGAAACCCAGCGCGCCCAGATCAATGCCTCTGTCGCTCGGGCTGATGCCCGCGACGCACGCGCCGATGCCAATTTCCAACGCGACCAAGCGGCCATCGCTCAAGCCCAAACCGCCGGCGCGCAACAACAAGCATCAAATGCCCAACGCGATGCGGCCAACTCCGCCAGCGACGCTGCCGCCGCGCAAGCGCAGGCTGCGAACGCACAGAATCAAGCCGCGACCGCGCAAAGCCAGGCAGTGGCCGCACAGAATCAGGTCGCCGCCGCACAGAGCCAGGCAGCCGCTTCGGATGCCTACGCCGCCAGCCTGTCACGCCAGCTCGTGGTGCTGGAAGCCTTGAAAACCGAACGCGGCATGGTCATCACCTTGGGTGACGTGCTGTTCGAATTCAACCGCGCCGAAGTAAAGCCAAGCTCCCGCGCGCGCATGTCGCAGCTGGCCGACTTCATGAAGCAGTACCCGGATCGCCGCGTCTCCATCGAAGGCCACACCGACAGCATCGGCAGCGTTGCCGCCAATGCGGAACTCTCGCAACGACGCGCGGAAGCCGTGAAATCGCAGTTGGTCGACATGGGCGTCTCCGGCGACCGGGTCACCACGATCGGCTACGGCAAGAATTTTCCGGTGGCATCCAATGATACCGATACCAATCGCGCGATCAACCGCCGCGTTGAAGTGGTGATTTCGGAACCGGGAAAGACGGTTCGGTCGCGGGTATAAGTGGTTTATTGATTGTTGAGAATTTCGCAACCCGCGTTACACCGATTCCCTCACCCGGCCAAAGCGGGAGGAGGGGGCAGGGCGGCAAGTTGCGGTTGCGTCATTTGGCGACTGCACAATACAAAACGGCGCACGATAGTGCGCCGTTTTGCATTGTGTGGTCACCCCGTGCATTTCGGGAAAAGGCTCGCTGAATGATTGATCGAAGAACTGCAGGCCTATGCCAAATTGGTGGTGCAGCATTCCATGCCTAATCGTCATAAACGCCGCACCAGTGCTAGAGTTTGCCAACCCCACTATATTCTTGATCCGGCAATTAAACAGGTTGAACTGACGTCAATTCTTTCCTTTCCCCGCGAAGGCGGCGATCCAATCTTTCTGCAATTCCGCTATGAACCTTGGATCCCCGCCTTCGCGGGGAAAGGGCGCGCTTCAACATACTCAATTTCCGGTTCAATCATCCCGTGGCACTGCAATTGATCGAAAAAAATAAGCAACCCCACTATCGCTGACTCTGCGTACCATATCGCCTTCCCGCCCCAACAAAGACATCCCATGCCCACCAAAGAAACCTTTATCCCCAGCAAAGACGCCTCGCTCGAATCGTCGATCGCAACGCTGCTTGGCAAACTAAAAGCCATCGGTTTTCACGTCGAAGAGCGCTCTTGGCTCAACGAGATTGAAAATATCTGGTCCGTACACGTCACTGACCGCGATTGCACGCGCCTTTTTAGCAACGGCAAGGGTGGCTCTGAGCTGGCCGCACGCGCGAGCGCGCTGGGCGAATTTTTCGAGCGCCTCAGCACCAATTATTTCTGGACGCATTTTTACCTTGGCGAAAAAATCGCCAACAATAAATTTGTGCACTACCCGAATGAGCAGTGGTTCCCGCTCAAGGGCGCTGTTGGCAAAACCGCCAAAGCATGGCCGAAAGGCATTCTCACGCCCGAGTTGCAAAAATTCTACAACCCGGATAAAGCCGTCCGCGCCGAGCAACTGATCGACCTCAATTCCGGCAACGCCGCGCGTGGCATTTGCACGATTCCGTACACACGTCTGCGCGACGGCGCGACGGCACTTTTCCCCGTGAATGTGATCGGCAATATCTACGTGAGCAACGGCATGTCCGCCGGCAACACGATGATGGAAGCGCGCACACAAGCGCTCTCGGAAATTTTCGAGCGCGATATCAAATTCAAAATCATCAAGGACGGCATTTGCCTGCCCGATGTTCCCGAAAAAGTGATCAACCGATTCCCACGCATCGCCGCCGGCATTCGCGGCCTGCGCGCGGCGGGCTTCGGTATCGTCGTGAAGGATGCATCACTGGGCGGCAAATATCCAGTGATGAGCGTGACCATGCTGCACCCGAAAGACCAGGGCATTTTCGCGAGCTTCGGCGCGCACCCTCGCTTCGAGGTGGCACTTGAGCGCGCATTGACCGAGCTGCTGCAAGGCCGCGCGCTCGATTCGCTCGGTGATTTCCCCGCGCCCGGTTTTGACATGACCGAAATCGCCGACGCACAAAATCTGGAAATACATTTCGTTGATTCCAGCGGCGTGATCAGTTGGGAATTTTTGCGCGACACGCCCGACTATCCATTCGTCGATTGGAATTTCGGCAACACCACCGAGGAAGATTACAACTGGTCAGTGAAGTGCATTCACGAAAGCGGCTTTGACATCTACGTCGCCGATTTCACGCACCTCGGTGTTTACGCCTGCCGTATGTTTGTGCCGGGTATGTCGGAGATCTACCCGATCGAAGAACTGCAATGGGAGAACAACACTGTCGGCAACCTGGTGCGCCCGGCGATATTGCGTTTACCTGAACTGAGCCCGGACGAGAGCCGCAAACTGCTCGATATTTTTGATGAACTCGATCTCGCCGAGAACCTGCCGATCACCACACTCATCGGCCTCGCGGCTGATGCGGGCACGGCGTGGGTGGATTTGCGCGTGGGTGAACTGAAGGCGCTACTGGGGCTGGCTGCGGGCGACACCGATGCGGCGCTGGACGGTTGCGCGTGGATCAGTCAGTTTGGGCAACTCGGTGAAGAACGTGCGCGCGTTTATCGGTGTATTGAAAATATTTTGCAGCTTGAAGACGCCACACATTACGACGCGAATTTGTTATTGCTGTTTGGAGCGAAGACGCTGAAACAGGCTTATGCGTTGGTGAATCGGCAGGAGCAGTTTTTTGGGTTGAATACGTTGGGGGCGAATATGGAAGGGAGCAAGATGCATGCGCAGTTGCTCATTGCTTATGGGAAGGTGCAAAAGCCGCAGATGGGGTGAGGCGCTGCGGTACGCGGTTTTTTGAATGTTATTTAGCGCTCAAGCCGCACAAATGCGATTAACCTACTTGATATATTTAACCTACTAGAGTAATATGAGTTGATGGAAAAAAACACGCCGCAATGCCGACTTGCGGTCGTAAAGGAGATGGTCAAGGCAGGGCGGGTGCGCACAACCAAGGCTGCCCGCGAAGGCGGCGTTGCACTGGGGTTCGACTTCGACGCGATGCTTGCAGTGCTAGCGGCGCTGACGAAAAGTGACTTCTACAAGAGCATGACAAGCCATGCGGATCATCGCGTTTGGCAGGACGTCTACCGACCGACGACACAGGCGGGTGAAGTTTATTTGAAACTGACGGTGATCGATGATGTACTCATCGTGTCTTTTAAGGAGCGATAACCATGAAGTGTCCTAGTTGTGGCGCTGCAAAAATGATGCATGGCACGCGCGATGTGCCGTACACATACAAAGGCGAGTCAACAATACTTCCCAAAGTCACCGGTGATTTTTGTCGTGCCTGCGACGAATCCATTTTGGACGCGGCAGAGTCGCGGCGCACGATGCGTCTGATGCTGGAATTCAGCAAGCAAGTCAATGCGTCTATTGTCGATCCCGAATTTATCCTGAACGTGCGCAAGAAACTCGATCTGGATCAGCGTGAAGCGGCTGAAATTTTTGGCGGCGGTGTCAATGCATTCTCGCGCTACGAAAATGGCAAAACCAAACCGCCCCTGGCATTGGTGAAACTTCTCAAAGTGCTTGATCGTCACCCGGATTTATTGGCGGAAGTTAAGGCGGCGTAACCACCGGCCGGTCAACGAGAATGAAAAAGAAAGCCAGCGTTTCTCACGATGAATGGATGATCGAGGAACTGCGCGCCGATCCCGAATTGGCGGCGGAGTACCTCAGGCAGGCCATGACAGACATGAGTGATTCGGAAGGCCGTGGAGCCGCCTTGCTTGCGCGACGCCGACTTGCAGAGGCACGCGGCGGAATGGCGGCCGTGGCGGTGGAAGCAGGAATTCAGCGCGAGAGCCTGTATCGCGCCTCATTCTCAAAAGGGAATCCCACCATGAATACCTTGATTACCGTAATCAAGTCTCTCGGGATGCGCTTGACGGTGGAGCCGGATAGGACGGCAGCGTGACAGACGCGCAAAAAAACAAAGCCGGCAAAATCGATCAATGCAAAATTAGTCGGCTAAAGGTACTAGTTTCAAAAACAATTGACGTTGGCCCTTTATCACTGTTCAAGAAAACAACCGTGGTCTGTCTCGAATGGCACTTACTTAAGGAAATATCGTCGTAAACCCAGTGTCGTAGTTCGAAT
The DNA here is from genome assembly GCA_031430555.1 of Betaproteobacteria bacterium. Classification (GTDB taxonomy): domain Bacteria; phylum Pseudomonadota; class Gammaproteobacteria; order Burkholderiales; family Usitatibacteraceae; genus UKL13-2. The sequence goes on along the minus strand of JANPBQ010000092.1, from coordinate 28,363 downwards.
CATGCGCAAACTAAATACTGTCTCCCCGGCGAAGGCCCATAAGCGCTAACTTTACTGTTGCTGACCAAAAATGCCACTGTCATCCTGAGCGTAGCGAAGGATCTCGTCGCATGAACAAGATCCTTCGCTACGCTCAGGATGACACGCGCATTATCGAATGCGCGGGCTTAAGTTAGCGCTTATGGGCGAAGGCCGGGGTCTAATTTCGGTTGAGGCGAGGACGAGGTTGAAAATAGGCCCCGGCCCGGCGCAACCCTTGTGGTTGTTCGCCGGGGAGACAGCTAAAGTAAGTACCATTCTGTTCTGTCCCCGGTTACCCCCTCACTCCAGCGATCGACACAGGATGCACCGAGGACAAGCATGGCCCGTCCGATTGCCGTGACAGAACCCTATGGAACCCTAACGAAGCCAACATCGCCATCGCATCCGACGCCGAAGAAAGTAGAAACGACCATGCCCCAACTCACCGACGAACTCATCCGCAAACTGCCCAAGACGGATCTTCACGTTCACCTCGATGGATCGCTGCGCATCCCGACATTGATCGAGCTCGCGAAGCAGCACAAGATCACGCTGCCGTCGTATACCGTGGAAGGATTGCGAGAGTTGGTGTTCAAAGAGACCTACAAGAACCTGCCCGAATATCTTGAAGGATTCCAGTACACGACGGCGGTGATGCGCGACGCCGAAGCCATCGAGCGCATCGCATACGAATTTTGTCTCGACAACCAGGCCGAGGGCGTGCGCTATGTCGAAGTGCGGTTCGCGCCCCAGCTTTCGGTGCGCGATGGATTCACCATGACGGAAGTGGTGAAAGCGGTCGATCGCGGCCTCATGCGCGCCGCACAGGAATTCAATGCCCGACCCGAGGTACGCGACGGCACCGAGCCGAAGTTCGTGGCGGGCATGATCCTCTGCGCGATGCGCTACTTTGAAGGCACATGGTCGCAAGGCTTCGGCCGCTTCTTCGACGCGATGCCGGAAGCCGATCGGTTCGAGCTCTACTCCACCGCGAGCGTGGAGGTGGCGCGCGCGGCCGTGCGCCTTCGTGATGAAGGCTGCCTCGTGGTCGGGATCGATTTGGCCGGTCAGGAGAAAGGCTACCCCGCGGGCGACCACAAGCACGCCTATCAGATTGCCCATGAGGCCTTCCTCGGCAAGACCGTTCATGCGGGCGAAGACTACGGGCCGGAATCCATCTTCCAGGCGCTGGGCGATCTGCACGCTGACCGTATCGGCCATGGCACCTGGCTTTTTAGCGAGGACAAGATTGAAGCGCACATTGCCGACGGCAAAGCGTACGTCGAGTCATTGGTGGAGTACATCGCCGACAAACGCATCACGCTGGAAGTGTGCCTCACCTCGAATCAGCAAACGGTGCCGGAGTTTGCGGATCTCTCCAAGCACCCCTTCGCCGAGATGCGCAAGCGAAAACTCTCGACCACGTTTTGTACCGACAACCGATTGGTCTCGAACACGACGGTGTCCAACGAAATCAGCCGCGCGGTCAAGGCTTTCGATCTCACCGCGCGTGAAGTGCGCGATTCACTCATCTACGGCTTCAAGCGCAGCTTCTACCCCGGCACCTATCTGGAGAAGCGGCAATATGTACGCCAGGTGATCGACTATGCGGATCGGCTTCTCGGCAGGACCGAGAGCAGTTAGGGCGAGGGAGGTCGGCGTCGATTGGTGAAAATGTTTGGAAAGCCGCGCCGGTGCTTGTGTTTTCACTGTCGAAAAATGCCGTATCAGGCCCGCCGCTGTTTGACGGCGACGCAAAATTTCATCGCGCCCGTGCGTAACGCCACCGATAACTTCCGGGTCGCGTGTATTGCCGCAGGGTTATGATAGATGCGCCCATTCACGCATCCCCTCACGTGCGCCATGAAACATGAAGGCTAACCCGAAACCCAATAACCTCGCGGGAGACTTCTGGGGCGGACTCGCGGCCATGCTCGTGGCACTGCCCGCCGCAATTGCGTTCGGTGTCACCATCTTTGCCTCGTTGGGCGGAAGCTATGCGGCCTACGGCGCGCTGGCGGGCATCCTCGGCGCGACGGCGCTTGGCCTGGTGGCCCCGCTCCTGGGTGGCACCAACCGCCTGATTACCGCGCCCTGCGCACCGGCCGCGGCCGTCCTCTCGGCATTTGCCATTGAGCAGATCCAGGGGGGCACGCCCGCCGACACCATCCTGCTGCTGTTGACGCTACTGGGCTTGTTGGCGGGGCTGTTGCAATTGATTTTTGGCGTGATCGGCTTGGGCCGGCTGATCAAATATATGCCTTACCCCGTGGTCAGCGGCTATCTGTCTGCGGTGGGTCTCATCATCATCGGCAGCCAACTGCCGAAACTCCTGGGCACACCCGCCGGCACATCGCTGTGGCGTTCGTTGGCAACACCGTCGCTCTGGCAGTGGCAGGGCATTGTCGTTGGCGCGGTGACGGCGCTGGTGATGATGGTTGCGCCGCGGCTGACGAAACGGGTGCCAGCGGTGATTCTTGCCTTGCTGGCCGGCGTGCTGGCTTACTTTGGCTTGTCATTGTTCGACCGCAATTTGGCGACGCTCGCCGGCAATACGCTCGTGGTTGGGTCATTGGGTGGCAGCGACCGTGGCATCTTCGACGGATTCGTCGATCGCTGGCATGGTGTGAGCCAAGTCGGCGTTGCACAACTCGCCAATATGATCATGCCGGCGCTGACGTTGGCGGTACTGCTGTCGATCGACACGCTGAAAACCTGCGTGGTACTCGATGCGTTGACGCGCAGCCGGCATAACTCCAATCGCGAATTGATCGGCCAGGGTTGCGGCAATGTTGCCTCCGCTTTGATGGGCGGCATGTCCGGGGCCGGCACCATGGGTGCTACGCTGGTGAACATATCGAGCGGCGCACAAACCCGATTCTCCGGGCTGATCGAAGGCGGCCTGGCGCTGATTGCGTTCCTTGCGCTGGGTAGCTTGATCGCGTGGGTGCCGGTCGCCGGCCTGGCGGCGATCCTGACGGTGATCGGCGTGCGCATGATTGATCGCACCAGCCTTCATTTTCTCAAGTCGCGCGCCACGGTCCTCGATTTTGTGGTGATCGCGGCGGTGGTCGGCGTGGCCCTTGCCTTCAGCCTGATCGCCGCCTCGGCAACCGGGATCGTTCTGGCCATTTTGCTGTTCGTCCGGGAACAGATCGGCGGCAGCGTGGTACGGCGCAAGAGTTACGCAAACCAGACCTTCTCGAAGCGGATCCGGCTCCCGGCCGAGATGGAGATTCTCGAGCGGCGCGGTGACGCTGCGGCGATCTTCGAATTGCAGGGGAGCCTTTTTTTTGGCACGACCGATCAGCTCTACAGCGCGCTGGAACCCGAACTGAAAACGCGCACTTATCTCATTCTCGATATGCGGCGGGTTCAGTCGGTGGACGTCACTGCTGCGCGCATGCTGGAACAGGTCAAGGATATGCTCGCGGAGCGACAGGCATTTCTGATTTTCAGCCGGCTGCCCAGCAATCTGCCAAGCGGCCAGGACATGCAGCAATATTTCGATACGGTCGGCCTCGTCCCGACGCAGAGCCAAGTCAAGGTATTTGGCGATCTGGACGAAGCGGTGGAATGGGTCGAGGATCAAATTATCGCGTCGGCAACACTGCAACGTGAGGACGAAAAGCCACTCGATCTGCACGAGATCGACATTTTCAAAGGCCGCAAAGAGGAGACTATCGCGGCGCTCGACGCCTGCATGGCGAAGCGCAGCGTTGCCACGGGCGAGCGAATATTCGCCAGCGGCGAAACCGGCGACGAACTGTTCCTCATCCGCCGCGGCACGGTGCGCATCATGCTGCCGCTCAATGAGCGGCAGAGTATTCACCTCGGCAGTTTCGGGCGCGGAAATTTTTTCGGTGAAATGGCATTTCTCGATGGTGCCACGCGCTCTGCCGACGCCATCGCCCACAACGACGTCGACCTGTTCGTGCTATCGCGGAAGAGCTTCGACATGCTCGCGAGCGAACACAAGAAAGTCGCGATCAATCTGATCGAAGGACTCGCGAGCGCGCTGGCTGCGCGGTTGCGCTATGCGAATGCCGAAATGCGTGCCCTTGAGACTTAGTTTGGCAGCGTCGTCTCAGCGTATGAACTGCGAACCTGACCCGAATGGCACTTGCTTAATAAATTCTTGCATGCATAACGCTAGATGCTCGCGCTATCGCGGGCGCGCAAATACTGTCTCCCCAGACTTGTTCCGGGGCCCAATCTTGTTCAATTGAATATTCCGGCGAAATTGTGCCAAGCCACTGCATTGGCTTGGCGCTCATCGGGCGCAGAGCCTGCTTCGCGAATTCCCCATCTCTCCCCCGGAGCAAGTCCAGGGGGACACCTTAAGTAAGCGCCATTCGACCACGACCCCTTTGATTTCGCAGAACAAAAAACGCCAAACCCTATATTTCGCGAGGGTTGTGGAGCATTTAAATTTATCTTGCGCCAATAGTAATATATATGTTACCATTAGCCAATGAGAATTATCGTAGAAGAATATCTTTCCACTGACGGAACAAATCCGTACAAAGCGTGGTTCGATAGTCTGGATGCGCAAGCCGCCGCAAAAATTGTGGCCGCGAAATTGCGGCTGGAGTTGGGAAATACGTCACGCGTGAAATGGTTTGGAGGCATTGGCGAATACGTCATTGATTAGGGGCCGGGGTACCGAATTTACCTCGCCAAAGACGGCGAAATACTCATCATTTTGTTTGGTGGTGGCACCAAGCGTGGACAGCAGAAGGATATTAACCGCGCAAAAGAACTGCACGCCGAATACCAGGCGCGGAAAAAAAGTGAAGTGAGCCTTGGGAAAATTGGAAAGAAATAGAGGAATCGATATGGCACTCACGCGAGATTACAAACAAACCATCGTGGAGCGCGTTGAACGCGATCCTGAATTCGCTTCCGCCCTTCTTGATGAAGCGGCCACACTGTTTTTGAGCGACGAACCTGAAACGGCGCGACTCATTCTTCGCGATCTCGTCAATGCCACGCTTGGATTCGAACAATTGGCTGCAATGACCGCCAAGCCGAGCAAAAGCCTACACCGCATGCTGTCGTCCAGCGGCAATCCCAGCATGGGTAATCTCGCGGCCATTTTTGGCGCGGTGCGGGCGAATTTGGGCGTTAATCTTCAAGTCCATGGGACCAAAGGCGCATAGCGTTTCCTATGTGTGGTTGTAAGCGTGGGGACGGCGGGAAATGGTGTCATGCAACGCCTCTGACGCTGGGAATGCGAGCCTGGCCCCTTATCACTCCTGCATTTGGCAAGAGGCAAGGCCTGACCCTATGCTTTCCAAATTACTAGCAAAAACACCAGCATTGGCGCGGGTTTCAGGGCAGTTTTGCTCCGAGAGGCTCGTGGGTGCTGGTGTTTTGGTTCTGGTAAGACATAAATGGCCGCATTTTTCGTCTCGAAAATATATCGACCACGGCCCCTTTGATTGCGAGGGTGAATTGTTTCGCAAAACAATTGACGCTGGCCCCTTATCCTGCTCTTATCTTGCTTGAAAATTCGCGCCTGGCCCCTTTGATTTGGACCACGGGCCCTTTGATTATGACGGCCCCTTTGATAATGCCGTTCTAACTTCAAATGTTGAGCGAGGGAAGTTTGCCTGAATCAATCAAGACCATCGCTTCTGCGAAACGAGCCTCAATTCCCGCATTCACGTCCTCCACCATTTCCGTGTCAGCGACTACTGGCCGATAGCTCAATAGTTTTTCACCTGTGTCTCGCGGGTCTGAGATATCGTATGTCACGATCCACTTGCCCCCGTCTTCAGCGACAGGAGACTGATTGCCAACGACGCGAATACGATATCCGCGATACGCCATGGTTTTTTCTACAGTATCGGGTTCAATGTTGCTCATCTGCCGCCCCTTCAATGAGAAGAAATCTTACTTAATTTTTTCCGGCAATTCTTCGGGGATGTTTATTTGGATCAGACCGAGCATACTTTCAACCACGAAACAATGGTCACTCTGACCCAGAGTGTTACGAATGCTCAGTTTATTGTGGCGCGTCGAGCTTGCATACGCGCAGTAACGTCGTAGAGCGCGTCCATCATTGCTTTGTTTCAAGGGTCTATTTCCACGATCTACTTTTCTAAGGAAACAACCCTTGGGAAGCGCAAGCCTGACGTCTTTGATATTTAGAAATTGCACAACACTTTCCGAGTCTGCGAGCGAACCTTTGAAACAAGCGAAGTAGTTCCAAGCGGGATTGGACTGGTAGTCACCGTCGATTCGATCTTGTTCTTAGCGAGGAATGCTTTTAGAGAATTTAGGCTAACGGCAAAATTGACGTTTTGTGGAACATCTCCAATCATACGTGCCATCCTCAGTGCGTCGAGTTTGGATACAACAACACCAACAACTGTACCCGCATAGTCAACGACCGCACCACCACTATTTCCAGGTTGAATTGGCGTTGATATTTGGATTCGACTGATGTCATCTCCAATGCCGCTCAATGCGCTAACAATTCCCGTCGTTGCAGTTCCGCCAGATGAAAGCAAGCCAGACAGCGGATAACCGAAGACGAGAATCGCCTCACCGATATCAAGAGTACCGCGATGAATATTGAGACCGTTTGTTTTCTGGTGAATTTGCAAAGCAGCTAGATCCAAATGTTGGTCTGATGCGATTCTCATTGCGATTGTCGCGGCCCCAGAAGTGTCAACAACGGTCAAGCGATTGCATCCTTCGACTACATGACTATTGGTAATCAAAACTCCAGATCCATTGACGAAGAAGCCAGTTCCACTACGCGACTCTTTTCGAATCGGAGCTGGTACCAGATCAAAGTCGTTCGGTTTCCTCGTGTTTGGTGAATTCACCTCGTCATATTTTGGAACTATTTCTACATATTTTGGTGTATCAAATCGCTCTGCGTAACGATAGATTTCTGGTGGCCGCGAAGTGTCGCCGAGCGCTACCACAGTTGGCTTCGCCTCCTTTCCGCAAAGCCGCGTAAAAAGTTGAGCGCTCAATAGGCTCGGTGTAGCTTCCGTCGGAGCCGGCGACCAAAGGGCAGCAGGCCCACGGCGCATAGTTCTTGAGTATTCGTCAATGTCTTCAAAATTTAGATACGCGAGTTGACTTTCGCGGCAGTTTACGTTTATCCGCCATACCGTCGACGCAACGTGTCTCCCTGAAACTATTTCAATCTTCGATCGAAATGCCCAAGCAACCTCAGTCGCTAGGACACCGTCACTCTCGGAATGGCCTGCGATAAACACTGAGATTGGAATGCCGCGGAACTCCGCCTCGCCGACAAATGTGTAAAAGCCAGATCGTTGAAAGTAATGTTTCTCAGTAATAGAAAGCGCTTGCGAATAGGTAAGTACAGGCAACAATGACAAAAGTAGCGCGAGTATCATGTGCCTGGATTGTACAAGTCGCCTAAGGAAGCACGCACATCGTCGGTGATGGAGGGAGGCTGCTCTCATAACTTGTTCCGCCATTTAGAGTAACTAGCAATTTAAGGGGCCAGGTTTGCATGTTCCGTATGAATTCAACAAACGGGTCAGGGTGAATTGTTTCGCGAAACAATTGACGCTGGCCCCTTGTCACTCAAAAATATCGACCACGGCCCCTTTTGTTTACGAAATATTTATCTCTTCTTAAATTCACCGATCCACGCAAGCAGGTTTTCAACATCTTTCTTCACCACACTTGGCTCGGGACGCGCGACTGGCGTTTCCTTAGGTGCCGAATGCTCAAACTTGGAATACCAAGTCATCAGCTCGTCGAATAGCGAGATGTCGTCAGCTGTAATCTTGCTAATTTTGCCCAACTTGCCCTTGGTCTGAATGTCAGGACGAAATCGATTTAGGACGCCATTGAATAGATGTTGCTCTATTGTTGACTCTAGAAGGATGCGAAAGTCACCGCATGCGGCACGCAAGTGCGTATCAACGTCATCAAAGTTGCCGGCAGCTTGCGCTTTGAGTGCAGTAGGCAAGTGGTGGTCTCGAATACGGTTCAAGCCTGACTCCGGCTTGGATTGACGCGGCGCGTATGGGGCAATCGGGGACAGACCCTGAGGTTTCCCCGCATAACAGTCTTGTTTATCAGCGGGTTAAGGAATAATCTGCGCGTTAAAACAGAGCATGCATGGCACTTGATGCCACGCTTTTCGTTATCGAGGCGAATAAGCGAGGCGTGCCATGCATGCAACCGTAATCCTAGCGCGAGTTTTGGAGCCGTGCGTGGCGCAGCTTCACGCTAAGCGAAAGCAATCGTTGGTGCGTGCGACGGCGGGACTACTGCGTGGCGGCGTTACCAGTCTTTCCGCCATTGCGCTCAGTCTGAGCGGCATGACCAGGCTAAAGCACCGATTGAAGAGCGTGGATCGTCTGCTCGGCAACGGCGCGATGCATCAAGCGCGAGGCGAGATCTACCAACGTGTCGCGCAATGCTGGCTGGCAGGTCTATCGCGAATCCTGCTGGTGGTCGACTGGTCCGAGTTGACCCGCGACCAGCGATGGCAGTTGCTACGCGCCAGTGTGGTCGTTGACGGACGCTCGATCACGCTCTATGAAGAAGTGCATCCGCAAAGCCGGCTGGCCCACCCGGAAGTTCATCGACGCTTCCTGCACCAACTCAAGACGATGCTGCCGCCGGGATGTCAGCCCATCGTGATGACCGACGCCGGCTTTCATGCGCCGTGGTTCAAGATGGTCGAGGCGCAGGGATGGTATTTCATCGGGCGCCTGCGCGGACGCAACCGCGTGCAAGTGAAATCGAATGGTCCATGGATTCCGGCGCGTGACTGGTACGGCCGCGCCACGACGGAAGCGCGTGACTTGGGGATCGGTGCGTACGCCCGCAGCAATCCCGTACCGGTGCGCGTGGTATTGGCGCGTCGACCGGCGAAGGATCGCCACCAGCACAACATGTATGGCGACAAGCGCAAAAGCCGGCGTAGCAAGCTCAATGCGCGCCGTGCCCGGGAGCCATGGCTGCTCGGCTCCAGTAAAGCGCTGCAATACCTGACGGCCGATGCGATCATCAGTCTCTATGCTCAGCGCATGACGATCGAACAGTCGTTTCGCGATACGAAAAACGCGCATCTTGGTTTGGGGCTGGAGACTGCACGCTCGCGCAGTGGAACACGCTTCGAGATGCTGTTGCTTGTTGCTCATCTGGCATCGTTTGTGCAACGCCTCATCGGCGAACGCGCTAGGCAACATCAGTTTGAATTGCAGTTCATGGCCACGAGGCGTGCTGATCGTCAGGAGATTTCTGTGCTCACGCTTGGGCGGCGTATCCTGAATGCTGCGCCATTGGAAATCAGTAGGCTCATGCCTTGGAATGCAATACCGCCGCTGAGGCAGCAAGCCAAAACCGCGTGTGGAGCATTCTCATGAATGCGGGGAAACCTCAGGGACAGACCACGATAATTTTCACTCGTTCCAGTTTCGCAAGAAAACAACCGTGGTCTGTCCCCAATTGTTCCTGGAATCATAGGGCGTGTGGTTTAGACCCCTAGCTTTGCGTGTGACGGCCCATTACTGGCTTACCGACGCGAAAATCGGAGTCGGCTGCCCTTGTGATTGGCCGGGCCTATACGCGTGCGTGTCAATTGTCACATGAGACAACTTGCACAGATTGCCGCGCCTAGTATTTCCCTTTACAACAACTACAATTTTTCCTTGAGGCGCTATCCACGTCGGCGATGATGGTTCTTTGCTAATCCCAGTAAAGGCATCATAGGGTAAATTCCAATGTTCATGAGTACCGCCGCATTCGTTATAAATGGTCGCTTGCGCAATACTCCAAATTGATCGAGTGCTGACCACAAGGCCTACAGAAATCGGTGATTGATTTCTAACTTCAAGTATTGCCGAAGCGTCTTCACCATTCAGCGTGTATTTGAGAATGGAGGCGTCCAAATTTACTTGCGCTATTGCCCGCTGCTGTGGAGCCAGATCGCGACTGTCTAAAAAAGTTTGCCCCTCAAGCACTGTAGTTGACCTCCGGTATTGCGCCGCCACAAAAGGCCCCTTAACGGAGATGGGCGCGAAAAAAAGCAACTCGCCAGGCTGAATCGCGCAATCTCGACAACCCAACGTAACAATACTTCCATCTAAAATATTTTGCTGTACGAATCCAGCAATTTCTACTCTGTCATTGCAATAGTTCGCAAGATAATTGCCGTGCCCATCAAACTCTATAGCCAAACAGGAAGCCTCACTTAGGTCAGAGGTTCCTTGATATTTTCCCTCGAAGGCCTGCTTGATTGCCGTCTTTGCAATTTCGCGTTCCACCCAAGAAAAATCTCTGGCACTGGCAGCAGCACTGTTTGCTCTGCCCATGGATAACCTTGCCCCAGTTGCCTCTGCTGCACTAGTACGGGCTGTCCCGGACACGACGCCACGGCTTACGGCACTACGTCCAAGCAATCCAATAAGCCACGCTTCGGAATTGCTCACATAGAACGCAAAAAAGATCGCCGCCAACACGTGTAACCTGTTCAACATTTGCACTCCTTTTTGGATCCAAAAATATTGCGTCGCTGAGAATCAATGGGGGCAGCAAATCAAAACAGCAAACAAAGGAGCCGCCCATTTCTTGAACGTTCGGAACAATTAATCAAAGGGAAACTACAGGGTCTGTCCCCGATTGTCCCCTGCTTCAAACTACTTTCCGGTCGCTGATGTCGTTCGAAATATCGAGTCGGCAAGTCGACTGCCTGCACCAACAACCTTTGCAAGAACCCGTAACTGTTCGCTACAACTGAGGCTGATGGTCTTATTGGGGTAGTTTTGCGCGTGATCTATTTCCCCCCAGATTTCCTCGAAGAGCGTGCGCACTTGAATCTCACAAGAAATATTGGCGTCCTTTCGCGGTCTTACGATGTAATGCACGCTGGTATAGAAACTCTCTTTCTGCTGCACTCGGATTGCCAGAGACTTAAAAAATGACGCGGACTCCGGATCCCATGTATATGCGATAGGTCGTTCAGCTAGCGCCCAATCCTTGTCCTTCGTCTTTTGTATGATCGCGTCATGAATAAAACGGAACTGCTGTTGGTATAAATGCAAGACACGTACTCCAGCTAGGTCAGAAATTTCCCTCAAAAAATTCTCCGGCGTGATTTTTCTGACTGTAGAGGTTTTCCGCCCAATCTTCGCAAGCAGGTGCGACTTGCTTTTTAGGCGACTCTTCACCGAATGAACGATCGGCAAATCCCCGCTCGCAAGCGAAGGGTGTTCAGCGAACCACTTCGCAACCCCGTCCATGAAGATATGTAGCTCGTGAGAGGCTTCCTCATATGCATTGAGTATTTTTTCATTCTTGTTCATCGTACTTAGCCCTTCAGGCAACCAACTTCAGGCGCGACAAGAGATCTTTCGCAAACTCAATATAGTGGATCCTTGTCTCCTCATAAATTCGTCTATTTCCAAGAATCGTCGCTTGATCTGATTCCTCCAGTTGCATAGCAGGTACCTTCCACATCGGCACTTGATATTTTTGCGCCATGCCCGGGAGGGTGTTGTGTGTATGCATGACAGACGTTTCCCCTATCGGTTTTCTTAGTAGCGCGTCGGGAAGTTGAGCACGGACTGTTGCGGGAATATGCGTGCGAATGGCTTCAGGGATCTTCATTGCGTAGTTGTAATGCGCTGTTGCAAGATTCCATGGCTTATTCTTCCCAGTATATTTGCGTGCGTTATAGATTGTGTATCCCACAAGCTTCACGAAATTTACAGGGAATTGTTTCCGCTTCTCATCGGAGAGCAGCTTGTGGATCGTTTCAAACTCTTGTTTCCAACGACTCAGCGCGGCACCAATATTCCTAATTCCGTACAACGAAAACATGTCGGGCATACATGGAATTAGAAAGCTATCGGTCGTGGAAATAACCACTTTGTTCATCGCCCCCAGGTTCGGGGACGTGTCGAGAATTACATATTCGTATTGATAAGTTTCAGCGTAGAGACGCGCTAGCTCGTGAATACGGTTAACAGTGCGAAGTGCAAGCGGCTGGCCTAAATAGACCTCGCTCCACCGGCTCGCAATTTTGTCCTCATACATATGCATACTCAATCTGCCCGGAATGAGGTGTAGGCGCTCAGCAACTTCAATAGGTGGCGCCATATCTGGGGGCTCAGCGGCACCGTCTTCAGTCGGCTTAAGAATGAAGTGGATAGAGCGTGGCTCTTGGTACATCGCCTTGAACTGCTTTTCAGTTAGCTTATCGCGGGCAGCTTGGTAGTCGTCGATGAAATTGTCTTCATCGAGCCAAATTTCATGAAGAGACTCCTGATCTAGCGCGAGGATAGAAAAATTGCACTGCGGGTCAAGATCCAGAACGAGAGTCCGGTGCCCCATTTCAGCGAGTGCGTGCGCCAAGTGGAAGGTGAGCGTTGTTTTTCCAACTCCGCCCTTATTGTTGAAAACTGAAATCGATTTCATTCATGATCCTCCGATTAGTATTCGCGCTAATGTTTTGGCACGTTAGTCAGACGTTTCAAATTCAAAATTTAGAGTGGCCAGCCACACAATGTTTCTCATCCCTCACCCATCCTCACCACGCCACCCGCTGAAACCTCTTCAAAAAATCAAAGCCGCTCCAAGCCTCTACCACAGTCCCATTCCAGGCCCAGAACATCAGCGTGCCCTCACGAATCAAAGGGGCCGTGGTCGAGTTTTTTGGCACGGGACAATCAATTACGATCCCTTCAACTCCCTCGTTCAACACCTCTTCAAGCCAGCGATGAAGAATCGTGACTTTTTCTTTTGCCATGGCCGCCTCCCTTGGTTGCCTTCTGCTTGTAGTGTAGGCGGGTAGTTAACAAATTGCTAGGGGCGGTGGGGGGGTATTTTTGCGGTGTCAGATAGCGGAGAAACTTGGGTCCCGGAATGAATCCGGGACGACATTCTTTTGAATTGTCAGCTAGATTCAGAAATGAAACACTCTAGCACTGGCGCGGCGTTCAGGCCGGTATTGCTCGAAGAGCCGCGTAGATGCTAGGGTTTTGCAAACTCGTTCAGCCATCCGTCCTGTGCAGCCACGCTGCCGCAAGACGCTCCAAAGTACGACTCACGGCTTCGCCTTCGGCAACATTCCCCGATCCACACCGATCAACATCTGCCGAATCAACTCAATTGATTTCGGCGACTCCAACGCGGCCGAATGAATGCTCTTGCGCTGATCGATGAAACTCGTCACATCGATATCAAACACGTTGTCCCAAACGTTGTCGCGGTTCGCGATGCCGCTGCGGCCAAGCCGCCGTGTGCCGAAGTGCTTCAGCCCCGCCGAGGCACCGAGCACCTGATCGAGGCCTGTATAGAGCGCACCGATGCGATAGCAAAGATTGGACATCAGATTGCCATCGGATGAATTGGCTTGATCCTTCTGGAAGATGTCGTTATCGACATCGGCGGCCACCATCACGAGTTGATGGATGAGCGTGATGAGCTGCGGACTGTTGAGTTTTTTGGCGGCAATTGCGAGTGCGTTTTGCATCACGAAATTGCCCATGCTGTGTGCGATGACCGAAATCTTGGCTTTGCATTGCTTGGCGGGTTCACGCTCGGCAAGGCGTTGCAATAATCGTACAAGGTGACCAACGCATCAGCCAACAGCGGTGCCGAGGCGCGCGCATCTTCGCGATCAGGTAAATAGCCGGCTGCAGAACCGTTCGATGGCCACGTGTAGAGCACGAGCGCCCCGAGACTTTTGGGGCCGCTGTAAAGCCGCTTGTAAATGTCAGCGTATCGCGCCACGGCAACTTTCCAACCAACGTTGTAGCCGTGGACAAACAGCGAGACGTGCTTCTGACTTTCGTTATCGTCATCGGGAATGTCAGGAAAGCTTGCCGCGACATCGGTGAGGCGTTTGCGAAATTCCTTGTCCGGGACTTTTTCCCATGAGGAAAATTGCGTAAGCTTGGTGGCGGCGGAGTCTTTGGCGATGTAGTGGGCCATTTCGACCGCGCAATGCTCACCAGGTTCGCCGTTGGAGAGTTTGCGGTTGGTTAGCATGAAGTAGGGCATGGCAGTCCTCAAATGTTTGGCCTACGTCGTGGAAATGCGAGCCCGGCCCCTTTCACTGCTTATTAATGGCTACATAGGTTAGTTAGAGTCTCTTCTGGCTTGTCCGCTCGGCCGCACAGTGTTTTCCCAGCTGCCGGAGGGGCCGCTAATTTGGTATTTGCCAAAATCGTTTTTGCATTTGCGCAAGCCGCATCTAACGCGTAGCCCGAACGCAGCTTTTCCTCATTATTACTCCCACTGGAAACATTTTTTTTTGCAAGTTCCAAAGCGCTAAACTGTACTGATAGTGCTGTACAAGCTGCAGCGACTACACCTTCTGCTTTAATTGCGGCTGTAGCTTCTACTTTCGCTGCTTCTTCTTTCTTCGCAGGATCCAGATTCTTGACGATGGAATCTATCGCCTTCTGCCGATTCGCAGACACATACTTCGCAATTGATTGCAACCATTTTGTCGGGTTCTGCGTTTCCGCTACGGTTACTGACAGGTTAACGGGGCCAGCAAACTCTTTGCCCTCCTTTCCATCAGATGGAGGAATAACAACCCAAAGACCACTGGTCTTTAGGTCTGCATTCGCAGACACGGTTTTAGGGGTTACTCCATCCCCACCCATAAATATCTCAAGAACAATATCTCCGCTTGTTTTGCTCGATTTTGTCGGTTTAGCAGCGCTAACCGTTATTGTCAGGCCTTTGACTTTATCGACCGGTATACTCGAAATAGAGTTTGGGTAATGGACTTTATAGGCTTTAGGTATCGCCGCTGTAGTCGGGCCACTGTCGGGAAACTCCATTCCAATCTCAGCAAAGAACACAGGCTCCCCTAAGCGATATTGCTTCCAATTTTCTATCAGTTCCGCACGGGTCTCGCAGGTCCCAGAACTGTACCAATTCCCAGTTTTGCCATCCTCGCACCATTTAGTCGCACGCGGAAGGACCGGTGCTACGGCTACATATAGACATCCGCGCATTCGCATGGTCTCTTTCATGTAAAAAAGATAATCCGCACTTTGGCCAGTGATGGTGAAAGTTTCACTATCTTGTTTTGCAGCTTCAGCCACTGCATCGGCCACATAGTCCACAACAGCCTCTGCAGCTTTCCCGACAAACCAAGATGCGGCGGCTGCCGCGAATGCAGATTCCTTTGCGGACGAACTAGGGGCACTAAGACACGCATCGTTGCCAAAGAATGCGCGCGCAACTAGTGGCCCCTTGGCATCTTTAGCGTCTGCGCTTGGCGACGATACATGCATGGAGCTACATCCAAACAAGCTGATTGACACGATGGCAGAAATCATTTTCCTGTTCATTTGCCTACTCCCTAGTATTTCCAACATTGAAAGAAAAGTAATCACTCGCGTTGAAGCCCTCTTCGCTCTTCGCACAACCTGGCCAGCCACCGTGCTTCTTATCAATGCCCGGCGAACCAGAGTGCACGCCGATATACTCGATGGTTGCGTTGGTGCTCCCTGTTTGCTGGTATGTGCGCGTAACCATCGGACTTCCGCTATAACCGGAGAATGATTGGCATCCGTGGTATACGCATGTTCCATGAACAGCGCGAATGCGGCACTGCGCGCCTAGTAACTTGCTCCATCTAATTGCAGATCGCCAATTAACTTCAGGAGCTTTTGCGGTGGGATTCGCGGCAACAGCTTTCATCACTATTGCTTGAGAAAGACCAAAAACTGGGCCGGCCAACCAAAGCAGGACGTTCGGTTCTTTTGCCTCAACAAGCTTCACGTCCGGAAGATCATTTGCCCCGGCACCTGTTTTAGTTACTATCTTGACCGACACGGCATCCCCGTCGATATCAAAGCCGTCAGTAATTTTTAGTTTGCCGATTTCCGAGTATTCAAGCGTAGCGGTACGAAGAGAATCGAGTGTTTCAATCGTAATGCGCTTCACGCTCGCTGGCGTAAACTGACTTTCCACGTCTCCGCTCACTGCATTAATGAAACAGTGGCGAGCCGTGCGCAAAGTGTTCTCGTTAAGGAGTATTCCGGTGCAAAAAGCGACATCATCGAGAACTAAAATTGCGATGGCCCGCTTAAGTATCTCCGGGTTTGCAACATGTGGTTGACTCTCTGTAGTGGTAAGGCAATAACGATCAACGTTTAGGAGAGCACAGGCATACTTTTGAGTAGAGTCCGCAACTCTTGGCAGCTTCCGCACCGCGTCCGCGCAACGATCAACCTCTGACCTTAAGTAAGGCACATTGACTTGTGACTTTGCAATCTTCACCACTTGCACTGGCTCCGGCACCACTGTTTGTTGAGTTCTCGGTCCTAATAATGAAAAATCGAACAATTGAATATTAGCCACACTTTGCCGCAACGCGACCAGTTCGGGCAATTCGTTAAACGACGTGCCTTCGAGTGACTGGGTGATTACGGGATTCAACCTTGAAGGCGACGACAAAGCTCCAGCAGACCCTGTTGGGCTTGCGCCGCTAAGCTGATGTTGTTTCGCCGCTCGTGCCAGCCGGTTGGCGAAATTCTGTGAAAGCAAATTCGCGGTCGCCAACTGAAACTCGGTTTGGTTTGCTGTGGTTCCACAAAGCCGATCAACATCTTCCGCGCTCGCGGCGCCGAACCCAAGGGGGAGAAGAGCAAATACGGAATACCTTAAACTTCTAAGTACGTCACTCATTGCCTTGCCCGCAAATTTAAATCGAAGCAGGGAACGGCACGAAGCGCCGCATTGCGCATTCTGTGTTTTGGCGCAACACAACCCTCTCTACTTTGAAAGGACTCACGAAATGAAGCTCTGATACTCATGCGTCCCCCTACTTGGATGTACTGCAAATTGCTATCTGAACATTCGCAAGACGGAAAGAATTGCCCGCCGCGAACTCCCTTATTCACCTTTGTATCAACCCAATTTGTTACGCCAACGAATAATTGGGGACAGACCACAATTGCCCCCGCCAATCACCCCACAAAATACCCTCGCTTAATCTTATGCTCCAACCCACTCTTAAACTGGTCTGGCACCCACTTCTTCCAATTCTCAAACAAATCCTGCGGTTTCCACATTCTGGAAAAGGCCACTGATGTTTTGCGGAACATTACTAGCAAAAAATAGCCGTGCTCTGTCCCCGATTTTCTGTTTTTTACCTATCAATGCACGAGGCCGGTGACGAAAGCCACGCTTAGGAATAGCAGGCTCGCAGCCAGAGCGTAGGCGCTCCCGGGCCGCGCGCGTTCGACGACGCCAATCGCTGTGGCGCAGATCATCAGCACGAGCGAATGGCCAGATGCCGCGCACGCCAGCATAAGTAGTCCACAGTTGCCAGCGCACCGGATACCGACTAGCCTGCCATAACGCATGCAGGCGACATCGGCGCGCCAGCCGCGCGGAGCGAGTGGGATGGTCAAGTGGCAGCCGCGCAACATTCGACGTTTCATCGCTGTGACCTGCCATGTAGCGGCTGCCGCCAGCACTAGCCCCGCTAGCATTCCATTTGTTCGTAGTGGCGAGGCAACTGCGCCGATCAATCCCCAGACGCAAAGATAGCCAACCAGAAACGCCGCGATGGCGCGATGGCGGCGATACCAGAAACTGCGAACGGCTGTAATGCGGGCTGCTTCAAGCGTCAAAGGGAGCATCATCGCGGCCACCATGAGTAACCAGTGCCCGAAGAGCGCGCTGAAGCTGGAATGATGCGTGTGATGGACGGACAGTCCCTTCTCCCAGCCGATACCTAACAATATCACCCAGGCGATCACACTTAGCGCGGCTACCCACCACTGCGGATAGCGCGCGCTGAATGTCGCTGGTGCGCCCACAAAATGAGCGATCGCGCTCACGCGAAGTAAAGGCTCACGCGGCCAACGCGAATCGGCGTGCCCGTGACTACAGGTGCCGCTGCGATCGCGGGCTGACCAGCCTCGGGCTCAAGGCCGTACGGGACGAACAGGAAACGCAACTCCTGTGGGTTCCAGTCGTTACGCGCCTTCAGCATATCGGCGACACGGCTGATCTCGAACGTGTAGTGCAGACCACTGCCCGGGTGTTGCGCGTCGGATCGACTGGATTCCTTGAGTCCGAACATCGGCAACACGCCGACAAGCAACTCCGGATGATCCTCCGACATCTGATTTTCGGGAACGTTGACGTACAGCGCGTATCGCTGGCCGACGGCATCGCCCGTGATGTTCTCGACGTTGACGTACATGCGCTCAGGTCTTGCACCGGCGGCCGCGATCTGCGGGCCGGTCGGCGCGGCGATTGGCATTCGAGCACGTGTCGGCGCGTTCGTGAGCAGCACAGGAATATCTGTGGCCCCCACCATCTCGGGAACGGGTTCGGTCGCCATTCCTATGGCTCCCGCAATCTGCGGCCCGGGCTGAGGCGCAACGGCTGCGAGTGGATCGTTTTCTTCTTCATATCGGTAGTTGAGAGGAGGTGTGGTTGTGGTATCGAGCACGTCGCGGCAGGGATGCGTGACGACATTTCCGAACGCGTCGTGGAATTCGAACTTCACGCCTGTGAGCCATTGCGCAAGCGTCGGATCGACATTTTGGGGATTGCGGCGCCGCCACACGACCCATAGGCGGTCGATATTCGCATGATGCAGCCAAAACAGCGGATCGAGAGCCGCGGTGTTGAACGAGCTCATCCAGCCGGGCGGATTTAGACCGCCAACCGCTACATGCATCGAGCCATGCGGAATCCCCTCCGTCACCCCGATGATGCCGCCGGAGTGCTCGAAGCCTGTACGCGGTCCCCCGAAGCCGGGTGAACCTCCACTGGATTGGCCCGTAAAACGCGCCTCGATGAGGCAAGATGAAAGGTCAACATCGATAGGCTGCGCGATGGTGTTGCCGTTATTGCACCTAGGGTCGCGCGCAGCGACGAACAGCGGATTGGGCGAGCCATCGACGAGTGTTGCAGCGCGAAATGCGGGCGGGATGCGCCGTGCATTCGCGTTGTTCGTGTCGCTGTAGTTCCAGTACGGTAGCGCCCAGCCATCGGGTCCGCCGAGTTGTTTGACGGCCGTGGCTACAATCTGCTCGAAGTAGCCAAGGTATATGCGATGCCACGGCAGGAAAAACCACGTGCCGTGTTGGCAGCGCGACCAGAAGCGCAATTGATCTGCATCTGAGGGGAGAGTCTCGCCAGGAATCGACAAGGGGTCCTCGTCGGGAATGTACTCGTGAATCGCCGCCTGATAGCGCCAGCTCGTGGGATCAGTGACCGGGCGGCTTTGCATTTGGCCGACAGCGCGCGCATACCAGAGCAGCGTCTCGTCATCTGCTGGCAACTTCCATACATTTCTGCGCATCCTGACTGCCATTTGCATTCTCCTTCTAGATGACGACTGCGTGAACACCTTGCGCGAGGATTGTCAAACTGTAAGTGAATTCGGCCGTCGGGTATTCGTCGAGCAGCTTCTCTACCGATGGCGTCTTGTTCGTCACCACTATCTGCACTGCCCGCTGTTGCGCCTTGGCGGATTCGATGAGCCAGATGAGCGTAGCGAGATCCGGGTTGTCATCCTTGCCGTTAGCGGACGCCACGTAGATGTCAGCGGTGACGGTATTGAAGAACTTGCGAGTCATATTGCGGTTACTTCCATGATGTGGAAGCTTGAGCACGTCGACGTGCATTTTGCCGTTGCCGTCGAGAAGATTGGCCTGGCTTAGGCCAGCCAGCAGGTGATCGCTTCGGCCGTCGCCGGTGAGCAACATCCGCCGACCATCCGCTTCCGCGAGAAACATGATGCTCGAAAGATTCGGAATACTTTGGTCCGAATTCGCCATGATGAAGGGATCGCCTGATTGAACCGCATTGGTATGCGTGTCGAGCCAGTCGATCCACTTCTGCTCGAGTGCGTCGAGATTTGCCTGAGTGGGGCCGACGATTGTCAGCTTGAGATTTCCGAAGGTGCGCACGCCCGGTGCGCCGTCCGCGGTGATCAGTCCATTGGCAAAATTCTTGTTGAGTGGGATCTGCAACGCGAGTGCCTGAGCGCGCAACGAGTCGCCCTCGCCGATTCCGTTCACGGCATGGCCAGACTCCGCCATGACGGTGGCACGGGCCGGGCTAATCAGCGCCATTAGGCGGGGCGCGACCACTCCATTCGGATCGATTGTCGCCGCGAAGGAGTTGAGCCACAGCTCCGGCGGCACAGGTAACGAGTGCCCGGGCGTGCGCAATTCGGAGAAGTACTCGAGCAATCCGATCACGTGATCGTTGTCCACATGGCTGACCACCGCCAGGTCGAGCGGCGCCCCATCGGCCTTAATCTGCTTGAGCAGCGGTTTGAGGTGGAAGCCATACGTATCTGGCGGGCCCCCGTCAATGAGCGAGAAGCGAGGTGCGGCGGCGGTGCCATATTTGAGCAGCAGACAATCGCCGAATGCAGCCTGAACGGCGTGAAGTTCGAACATGATTCAGACCTCCGTCAAAGGGGTGGCGAGATCGCCCGTCACGACAAGCGCGAAATCCTGCGGTAGATAGATGTTCTCGGCGACCACCTGGATAAGGTAGCTACCCTGCGGCGCGTTATCGATGCGAATGCATTCGACGTTGTTGATCGTGTCTGGGCGGTTGTTGCCGCGCGGGAGCTGCATGTTGCCGAATAGTTTTTGTCCGTTGGGGGTATCGAGAAACAGTTGCAGATTATTTTGAAGTGCCCTTCCGGGAGCGTCGGTGTAGGCAAGCGTAATGCGCAGTTTGCCGCCTGCGTTCAGGTCGAAGGCGAAGCGCCGCCGCGGACCCGACGTCGTGAAATGTTCGACAGGTTTCTGCCAGTTGTCGAAGAATTCCAGCTTGAGTTTTGGTTCCAGCGCGTTCGGTATCGCGTAGGGTAGATAGACAGCGCCGAATCCCTGGTGATAGTTGGGTAAATTCGGGAAATCCGCCACCGCGTTGTTGCCGGAAAGCCAGCGGGTAGAGTTGATGAGCGTGGCCTTGAGCAGCGCGGCGCTCGGCGAATGGCCGCGCACGGTGGTGTAGTACTGGCGTACCAGCGCCGCGCACCCGGCGACCAGCGGCGTGGCCATGGAAGTGCCACCCCAGTATGCGTACGGTCGGCCCGCGAAATCCGGTCCCCAGTAGCGATAGAGGGGTGCCAGTGAAGACTTGCACGACAACACGTCTGTGCCAGTTGCGACGACATCTGGTTTGATGCGATAGTCATCACAGGGACCGCGACTCGAAAAGGCTGCCATGGATTCCGGATCGCCGGATACCAAATCGCTCGCAGTTGGTGCGACGGGAAATTTTGCCGGCCAGACGGCACCGTAGGTCAGTGCGGAATAGCCGCCGGCAGTGCGTACACTTCGACTTGCGCCCACGGTGAGCGCGTTTCTCGCGGTGGCCGGGGACCCGAGACTGAGCCAGTCCACTTGGCCATTGGGCACATTGCGCGCACCGATGAGCGGATCGGCAGCAGTGCCATCGTTGCCGGCGGAAATGACGATCAACATGTCCTTTTGTTTGTAGACGTATTCATCGACCTCACGCGCGTCCATGCGATAGGCAGCGGATGCTGCCGTACCCCAGCTGTTGTTGTGAATGCGGGCGCCGGCTGCATATGCTTCGGCGAAAAGGGTCTCCAGGCGGAACGGAATGCCACCGAGCTTGTTGTTTTTGTCCAGCAATGATTGAAAGAAAAGTTTTGCCTTTGGTGCCGTTCCCCGCACCACTCCGCCCGACGCTGTGCCGTCTCCGAGCGCACAGCCTGCAACGTGTGTGCCGTGACCATGTGGATCGCTTGAGTCGCCGGGTCTGCCGAGAGCAACTACGCGCACTATGCGGCCGGCGAAATCAGCGTGTGTGTCGTCGAGACCGGTGTCGGCCACCCCGATGGTTTCCGTCTCGCCTTGGAGCGCAAAGGGTGAGGGTAAACCCGGCGGCGGATCTATTCCGAGTTGCACTCGTGCCTGATCGTTGTGAAGCTCGGGTTCGATGTACGGCTGGATATCGATAACCTGTTCGGTGAGGCGCGCGATCTCATCGAGTCGCGGATCGTTTTCCTGCAGAAAGATTCGAACTTTGTCGCCTTCAGCCGCGGCAATACTGACATTTTTGCCATTGAGAATGCCGAGGAAGTCACGCAAGTTCGCCTTCGGGTCCAGGCGTATGTCATACGTGATCATCGTGTTGAAATTTCCCGTCGAGCCGAACGGCGCGAGCTCCTGCCTGGTAGGTAGGTTTCGATCAGACGCTCTCATCTTCAGACCCGCCACATATCCGAGCGCACGCACTGCGGCGAGATTCTTCGACGGGATTCTCGTCACCCATTCGTAGCTTCCCTTCGTCTCCCTAAAGTCGACTCCCAAGGACTCGAGCTCTTTACGCCAGTTCGTGAATAGGGGGCCCAACAATTTCAGATAGAAGCTGCTGCTGCTGGAGGGCGGAGCGCTTGGAGAGGCCGCCATCCTAGGGTCCGCCGATGCGCTGGTGACACGCTCCTGTGCTGCGTCCGGCGACGCGCGCACTGGCCCTTGGGACTCGTCCAGCGCTTGAAATACGATACCGCGCTTCTTGAGTCCGTCGATTTCGCTTTCTTCTATCTCGCCGTAGGCAAAGGCTTCGGTGACCACGCTGTTGGACAGATACGGAGTTACCTGGTCGCGCTCAGATTCGCGCATGAAATGCGCAAGGACCCGCTTTTTCGCCATTTGGTCATCCCCCCGCAGTTGGTTCGAATTTCCCAGCATCGAGCAAGAAAAAAGCGGCAGGCCACCATTTTTGCCCGCCCGTCACCCCACAAAAATACTCTCGCTTAATCTCATCCTTCGACCCCACCTTGAACTGCCCCAACACCCACTTCTTCCAATCCGCAAACAAGTCATGCGGCTTCCAAGTACTGAACGCCGCTGATCCGAATTGCTCAATGTGTTTCTTGACCGATTCGCGAAAGCGGTGGTGCGCGAAAGCGCGCTTGAATTCACCAAAGTAGATATTCGCCAAGCGCTTTTCACCGTGCATCAGCGCCATGTTCTTGTCGTTGGTATTTATACTCGTTTCGCTGAATTTGGCTGAACCGGTATCGTCATGCTTGGGGTGATAAATAACTTTCACGTCTGCGCCGGCGACTTTGGCGGCCTTGAATGCGGCCAACACTTCCGGCCATTTCATTTCGTAGATGGCGGCGTGCAGGTTCCAGGTGCTGTCCTTCGCCTTGGCGATAAAGCCGAGCAGGCCGGGCAACAAGTCGCGTGCGAGCCACGCGTAGGCGAGTGCGTCGGCTTCGCCCAGCGTCATGCCGAGAAAGCGTTTGCTGAAGGCTTGTGACGCGATCGCGCCACGATTGAAATGCACATCGTGCTTGCCGCCGGTGAGCGGCTCGGTATCGATGGTGATGCTGGTCGCGGCCCCTTCTGTCAGGTGGCCGGGCACGCCGTACATCGGGATCACTTTGTATTTGTACGTGTAGCCCGGTTTGGCCGCGTAGTCCGCCCATTGGAACGCCTGGAACGGATGCTCATGGCTGCTGGCGTCTTCAATGCCCGTAGAAAGGCGGATACTCGCGAAGGTTTTATTGCCGCGCAGCCAGATGGTTTCGTTTTCGGTGAGGTCGCTGCGCTGAATGGCAAAGCCCATCAGGCCCTTCGCGTCGGCTTCCTTCATGTCGAACGCCAGGAACACGACATACGTGCCGCTGATGGCTCGAACAGTGACGAAACCGGAAACCTTCTTGCGCATGCACATCCTCCATTGCGGGGCGACTGGTGCGGATTGCTAAAGGCATATCGACTGCGGTGGTTTGCTAGTTCTGTACTGCTTCAATCACGCTTAGACCGAATTCTGTGTGATCTCGGTATAAAAAAACCCACCTGCGCAGGTAGGAAAAAATATTTCTACTTGGGCCACATTTTTCGCGAACGAACTTCACTTCCTTTGAGGTTTTGAATTGCGCGATTTCTATTCAACGCGGGCGATATTCCGGCCTCGGCTCCTCGCGGCAGTAACCCACGCGACGTACCGAAAATTTTGGTTGAACTCAGGTGCCACTCCCATGTGCGCCCTTCCCAATTGCAAGAAAAGAGAATTTGGCATGTTCGGGCATTCCCAATGGAGGGGGAGCCAGAGAATGCGCACCACAAAGCGATTTGCACGCTGCGTTTGCGGCCGCCAAATTCGTAAAATGTTATTTATTGTCTTATCAAGATTTAACAACCAAAAATTTGTCTTGTCAAGAACTGGCGCGCGTGATGGGAACGTAGGGGCATGCCATGCCGGTTGGCTGCAGTCTGGCCTGCGCCGCAACGTCAACCGATAGACAAATTGTTATTTGCTATTGCTTTTATTAATAACAAATGCAATATTAGTCGCGCCCATTTCGGGCGCCGACCATTTCTTGAAAGGGACCATCATGAAACTACTCGACATTGCCGTTGCTCAATTGCCGCTCGATTCAAATGATGATGCAGCGCTTCGGCTTCCCAAAGATGCCAAGCAGGATTTGGTGAGGCTGAACGATGAGCAACTCTTCCTCGTCGCAGGCGGTGAGGACATGGTCTGCTGGTAAAGCCAAGTTTGCGGACTAAGTGCAACAGGCAGCACCGAATGGCTGGCCAGTGCACCGGCCAGCCATTGAATACGCGAGACTACGCGAGGATCTTCTCAAAATACTGATTGAGTTTGGCGCGAGAAATCTTCGGAACGATGGGCAACTGGTTTTCGTCAGTCAGGAATTTGACGCCGATTGACTGCAGATGTTGCCTCGCATTTTCGGCGTCCACCCATATCGAATTTGCGCATTCGCATGCATGTGCCGAGTCGCCCTGCATTTTGTAAATGTGAAATAGCGCGACGCTCACCAATTGGCGAAACACCGGCTTCGCCGCGCTTTTGGCGGCAAGTTGACTTAGCGCGGCGACAGCTTGCTCATTGCGGCGTTCCACTGCGTCGGCGATGGCGGCGAGCACGGCCCGTTCATCGCGGGAGATCCCAATGCCGGCTCCCTGCCTCGAAGAAATCAGGTTGGCGGCTTTTTTCGCGCTGCCGGTAAATCCCCCCAGTTGCAGCATCATTGCGACCATAAACGCATCAGTAATCGATTCCACGAATATTTTCGACAGGTGCCCTGCGTCGAATTCTCGTTTGGCCTCGGCAAATTCACCTTTCAGGTGCGCATTCCACAAGCGGCGCGATCGGGCCCGGATGCGCTCTTGCTGTTCCGGTTCAATGGCTTGATCTGCGTTGTTGAGCTGCTGCGCAACTTCCCATTGCTTGCTGTACGGGCCGATGAATATCGACATCACCCCAAGGCAGGCATTGAGATCGGTCTTTACGGCATAGTCGCCAAATGACGTGGCGCTCGCTGGACCTTCCGTCCATCCACCTTCCGCCAGCCTGTCGCGTTTGGTCATGCGTTCGAGGTACCACGTCACCGCGCCGGTCTTGTTGCGTACGCCAAGGTGCTTGTACATATTGTGCAGGTAGACCCGGGCCGTACCGTCGGTATAGCCCAAACTTTCGGCGATGATCTTGCTGGTTCCTCCTTTAGAAAGGAGTTCGAGCATTTTTTTCTCTTTTTCTAAAATTTCGTCAAGGCCGATGGTTGACTTGGGGACAGCGGATTTGGTTTTCATAGGTAGTTGCGCGCGCTGGTAAGCGTCGCGATAAGTTGATGGAAACAGATTAGGCCGTCCTCGGCCACTAAGGAGACGCCTTCATTAAAGCCCTCGTGGCGGACAGCGTCAATGAAACATGTCACGAGTTTTGGATCGAGCTGGGTTCCTGCGAAACGCTCAAGTTGATTGAGTGCGTGGTCAATCGAACTACCGCGATCTTCCGGCGCATTCTCAAGCAGGCAATCAAATACGTCGGCAACCGCGACCATCCGCGCATGAATGGGTATGGCCAGGCCGGCGACACCGACGGGATAACCCCGGCCATTCCACCAGGCATGGTGATATTTTGCGATATCTCTGGCAAGCAGCAGTCTTGTGTTCGATTCGTCGCCCAATATCTGCCATCCCGCCTCGCAATGCATCGCATCCAGATGCGCATTGGCGGCGTGTAAGGATGCGTGCGGCGCAAGCAGATTTTCATGGCCCGCCGCCAACCCGATATCGTGTACCTGCGCCGCTAATCCGATTTCCATCGCGTCGATGGGTGCGATGCCGCTTGCCTGCGCGAGCAGCCGGGTCATGGCGCCGACCCGCAATCCATGGACGCTGGACGCATCAACCTGCAACGCATTTCCTACCGCAAGCCGGCTATAGGTTTGCCACGTTGCGGGTGCGGCAGGAGGTTTGAGCCTTGCCTGCAGCCGCGCCTTGGCGCTATCCAGAATTTCGTTGCCCGGCGCGTCATGAAGGTCAAACATGTCGCGCCAATTGGCAATTTTGAGATGACGCAATGCGGATTCTCGTCCACGATCATGAATCAATGCCGCCAGCTCATGTAACCGCACCAAGGCCTTCTCCGGATTGCCCACCGCTTCTTCCGCGCGAATGGCACAGGTCAGCGTATCGCGAAAGGCCGGCCACATGGCGCGCGATTCGGCGAGCGATCGATCCAGCCGCGTCAATGCGACATCAAACTTGCCGGTTGCGATATCCATAATCGCCTGCGTGGTCGCTGCTGCAATGGAGCTTCTCAATCCACCTTCACGCCGAGACAGAAAAAGCGCCTGCTGGGCATGCGTTTCCGCCTCCGCCACGCGCCCATCATCGATTAGAAGCCGCACCATGTTTCGACGCAACAGAATTTGGTTATGGAGGTCGAATGTTTCATCGCCGTTGGTCTTCTGCAATTCACAAAAAGCGTGTTCCGCAAAAAATAGGCCAGATTTGATATCGCCTAAATGAAACTCGCAACTTGAAAGGTTTCCGAAAGCACTAAACCGACTGAATTGTGGTGTTGTTATTTCCTCGACTTTTTCAATCGCTCGTTGAAAGCAACGCATTGCCGAATCGTATTGACCGACGCCGTTAAGCACACAGCCAATATTGTTCCAGACGCGGCTCGATGCGATGCGATCTTGGGCTTCATCGGCAAACGTGAGCGCCCGCCCATGGAAGTCGATGGCCCCGGCATAGTCCGCCGTATCCAGCGCGAGCAAGCCACACGCATTCGCTGTTGGCTGCGCAAGGTCTGTGGCACCGAATCCGACCGCGCGCTCATGCATCGCTTGCGCGATTGGCAAGGCCTCAAAGGATCGGCCCTGTGAGTGCAATTGACGACACAATCGAATCGCGATCGGTACCGCTGTCGCCAAAACGGCACCCTCGCGAATCGCATGCAGCTTTTCCGAAAGGTCGAATGTATCGAATGGCACCAGGCCGTCGCGGCGATTGGCGACATCGGTCTCGATCTTCGATAGCTCTTCGCAGATATCCATCGTCATCGTTTGCAGTTGGGGCGTGAAGTCATTTCAGGCAGAAGCGTCGGGGAAGGCCATAGCAAGTGTTAGTTTACCGGCAGAATCAAAAGATTGCTGGGGAGATCAATCCTGTAGGGGATCGTCGTAATTTCAAAAGGCCCCGGCCAGAATGGCAATTTCTTTGGGTGTCTCCCCGGCGGAGGCCGGGGCCCAATTTGAATTCCGCGACGACGCACAAAACAATTAGGCCCCGGCCTCCGCCGGGGAGACAATATTTCTAGTTTCCCTTCGAACTTAAAATCCTTGCAGCAAGCGCCGAAATACCCAGGTAACTGCCATTCGTCCCTGGCCCGGCGCAACCCTTGTGGTTGTGCGCCGAGGAGGCAGCCAAAGCAAGCACCATTTCGCGCTTTACCCAAATTCTGTCCATACAGGTAGTATCCGATTCACCACATCAAAGAGCGGCTGAAGCCATGCGCCATGCGTCGATAGTCCTATTTGCACTTATTGCGATTTCTGGGTGCGGCGGCGGAGGCGGCTCTTCAAGTTCCGCGCCTGCCACGCCGACACCGCCCCCACCGGTCGTGACCACCACTGTTACCAGCGCGCAAATCGAACTCGCCCTCGGCACGACCCTGCAAAAGCCGGTATTTCAATGCGGCACCGGCACCGATTCCCTTACCGCCGATACCGCACCGAATTCGGTGACGGTGTTTGAAAGCGGGCCGGTGCGGCCGATTGCGTTGTCGGCCGATGGCCAGCGTTTGTATGTGACCAACACGCCCGCGAACTGTCTTGAGATCTACGCCGTGCAGGGCGATACATTGCGCTTGACGAGTGCAATTTCGGTCGGCCTGGAGCCGGTCGCGGTGGCCGAACGCAATGCGAATGAAGTCTGGGTGGTGAATCATTTGTCGGATTCGGTGAGTGTGGTGCGCCTCGATGGCACGCCGCGTGTATTGCGCACTTTGCTGGTGGGCGATGAGCCGCGCGATATCGTGTTTGGCGGCAGCAATCGCGATCGCGCCTTTATCACCG
>JANPBQ010000091.1:0-6388 GCA_031430555.1 Betaproteobacteria bacterium | reverse complement strand
AAATTGAAATGCGTGCTCAGGTAAACACCGACAAACGCGCGCACCGCGCTCACCACCACCTGTATCAGCACGAGCGCTGAAAACGCGATGCCCAATACGGCGAGCAAATCGGTATCGCGCCCCACCAGCACGCGATCGACCACCAGTTGCAAGAAGAACGGCATCGCGATCGCGAATACTTCGAGTGCCAGCGATAGCAACACCAATTGAAACACCGTGCCCGCCATGCCCGAGCCAGCCGAGAGCAATTGCCAGGCGCTGATTTTTTCGCGCTCGTCCACGCGCTTGAAATTCTGGTTCGGTGTGAATTCCATCGCGACACCGGTGAAATGCCGCGACGCTTCCGCCAAGGTGAGTTTGCGTTTGCCGCGGCCCGGATCATGCACCACCAGTTTCTTGCCGGAAAATCCCGTCAGCACGACAAAATGATTCATGTCCCAGTGCAGCACCGCCGGGAGTTGCAACTTGGGCAATGATTCCAGCGGCAATTGCACGCCGCGCGCGGCAAGGCCCATCGCTTCGGCTACTTGCGAAATGTGTTTAAGCGTGACGCCTTTCAACGAGGGCGACAAACGCAAACGCATCGCGGAGAGATCCGTCAAATGGCCGTGATACGACGCCACCATCGCCAGACACGCGATGCCGCATTCCGGCGCTTCGCTTTGCAAAATCACCGGGACGCGCCGCCCGAACAGACCGCCGCTCATAGCCGGCTCCGCAATTGCAACAGCGGCTCGAACACCCATTCGAGCAGGCTGCGTTTGTCGAGCAGAATATCGGCGTTGACCAGCATTCCTGAGCGCAGGGGAATTTCCTGGCCCATCGCCGCCACCGTTTGTTTATCGAGCTTCACGGTGATGCGATAGGCCGCCTCGCGCACGGCAAGCGGGCCGATCTTGTCGCCGGGTGACCAGACCGTCTGGCTCACATCCGCAATCACGCCGTGATACTGGCCGAAACGTTCATACGGAAACGCCTCATAGCGCATCACCACGTCCTTGCCCTTGGTGACAAAGCCGATTGCGCGTGTCGGCACCAGCATTTCGGCCTGCAATTTGCTGCCGGCCGGCAAGATCGTGGCGAACGGGCTGTCGGCCGTCACTGATTGGCCCGACGCGATGGCGATGTTGGTCACCACACCAGTGATTGGCGCCTGGATAATGGTCTCGCGTTTCGCGTCTTCCTGCGCGAGGCTTTGTTGCACCACGCTGATTTCCCGCGTCTTCTGTTCCTCTTGCGAACGCGCGCGCAGCGCGATAGCGGGCTCTTCGAGTTGCGCCGTCGAGAGATCGCGCTCAAGCGTGGACTTTTGCCGTCTCAAGGTTTGCACGCGGATTTCCTGATCAGTCGCTTCATCCTGCTTTTGCCGCGCGACGATATCGGAGACGAATTTTTCTTTTGCAAGCTGCTGGAAACGCTTCGCCTGCTCCTTGGCCGAGGTCACGCGCTGGCCTTGCAACTTGATTTCCGTCTCAATCTGCACGACTTCGCGCTTGATATCCTCGATGCGTTTCTTGACCTGCTGCAATTGCTGTTGCGCCAATTCGCGGATTTGCTCCTGCTCTTTTTCCAGGCTGCCGCGCCGCTGGTTGAGCTCCCCCGCCGCCACCGCGCTGGTGGAGAGCGACGACGCCGTCGAGCGATCCAGAGACAGGCGCAGCATCGGTTCGCCCGCTTTGACTTCCTGGCCTTCCTTTACCATCAATTCGGTGACGCGGCCCGCATCGGTGATCGATACCTTCGCGGCGCCGACATCGAGTTGCAGGTAGCCCTCGACGCGTTCGCGGCGCGTGTACTGCCCCCACACGGCGACGGCGATCATCAACGCAGCGGCACCCACCGCGAGCAGTGTCATCGCCCACATCGGCAAGGGGCGCGCGATGGTGGCTTCACCGAGAAATTTCTCTCGGAGCGCGTCGATCGCTTCCTGCCGGAACATCTTTTTTGTCATGGAGCCTTGTGTTCGAATCCGGTCGCAATCGACCGCAAAGTGGCACGCTCAATTGCGCGGCGGGCCGCGCTAGAGCCCCATGGATTGTAATGCAAGTGTCCGCCTTTGAGCGGTCGCGCAACGGCTCGTTAATGCTGAATTGTTGTATGTACTGCGCGGTGCCGTCGGATACATGCGGCGTGCGCTAGCAGCCGTCAAGCCAGTACGTCGGTCAACTCATCAAGATGTTCGGCGAGATCATCCGCGTCGATCACTTCGCGCGGCGAGGCATCGCGAAACGAAAACATGCCAATCACTTTTCCGCCAGCCGACACAATCGGCAAATGCCGAAAACGGCGTTGCTTCATCAGCAGGATCGCGTCGCACACATTCGTCTCCGGCGGCACTGTGATCGGGTTCCTGGTCATCACCGATGAGACCAGTGTCGCCGCCGGATCGAGCGCCTTGGCGACCACTTTGGTCAACAAATCGCGCTCGGTGAAAATGCCGTGCGCGCCGCCCGCCGCATCGAGAATCAACACACTGCCGCTGTGCGCGCGCGCCATCACGCGCGACGCATCGTAGACCGACGATTGCGGCGGCGTCGTAATGAGATGGGGGCGGGAGATCGATTGGAATACCGTGCGGTCGCTCATGATCCTTGCTCCTCGGCGTACAGTCGCTGCGCGCGACCAAGCGTGAAAGCGTGCGTGGGAAAAACCATTCTAATCCCGTGCGAAAAAACATGTCACACGATTCTCCCGCGCGCGGCGCCAGGTAACCCCCAATATCGGCGGGCTTCTCCAGCACTTTTCGGCCTGCGCGCCGCACCAGTGCTTGTGTTTTCCTCGTAAATGCAGGGTCGCAACAGAATTGCGATCCGCTGTCATCGCGCGGAAATCATTGGGCGATAATCTTCGCGTTCAATGCAATCAGAAATAATTGGGTTCAATCATGCGCAACATTGAGTTTGCCGAAAGCCAAATCAGTCCGTCCGGCAACGTTGAAACACCCGCGCAGGTGGGCCGCCGCAAATTATTGAAGAGCGGACTTGCGCTCGGCGTGGTGGGCGCGCCGTTGACGCAGTGGCTCTCCGGCTGCGCGACCTTGCGCCCTCGTGCGGCAGCAACGTTTGAACGAATTGCCGCGAGTGCCGAGGACGCATTGCGTATCCCGCCCGGCTACCGCGCACAAGTGCTGTTGCGTTGGGGCGATTCGATCGGTTGCTCGCACCTTTCCGCCGGCGCACCCGCGTTCAACGACGATGCAAGCAACACGGCCGCCGAACAGGAATGCCAGGCGGGCATGCATCACGATGGCATGCATTTTTTTCCGCTGGGAAGCCACACGTCGCAATCGCCGCGCGGCTTGCTCGCGATCAATCACGAGTACACCGATGACGGGCTGCTGCATGTTGGCGGCATCGGCGATTGGTCTTCCGCGAAAGTGGCGAAATCGCAAGCGGCGCACGGAGTGTCGGTGGTCGAAGTCGCCATCATCGGCGGCGAGTGGCGGTTGGTGCGTCCATCGATTTTCGCTCGGCGCATCACGGCCAATACCGCGATGCGCATCGGCGGCCCGGTGGCGGGCTCGGATTGGGTGAAGACCTCGGCGGACACGAATGGCGACACCGTACGCGGAACTTTCGCCAACTGCGCGCATGGGTTCACGCCGTGGGGCACCTATCTCACGTGTGAAGAAAATTGGCACGGCTATTTTCATCAGGCCAATGCCGCCAGCGCACACGAAAAACGCTACGGCATTGCGGCGAGACCACGCGGCTACCGCTGGTGGGAATTCGATGCGCGATTTGATACAGCGAAAAATACGAATGAACCCAATCGCTTTGGCTGGGTCGTGGAAATCGATCCCTTTGATCCGCAATCGATGCCGGTCAAACGCACCGCGATGGGCCGCATGAAACACGAAAGCGCCATGCAATCGATCGCGCCAGATGGCCGCGTGGTGTTCTA
Organism: Betaproteobacteria bacterium; assembly: GCA_031430555.1. GTDB lineage: Bacteria > Pseudomonadota > Gammaproteobacteria > Burkholderiales > Usitatibacteraceae > UKL13-2. Next base: position 2,485 of record JANPBQ010000091.1, on the reverse strand, counting down.
CATGGGTGATGACGAGGCCTTCGAATACATCTATAAATTCGTCAGCCGCGACGCGTGGAATCCGCGCGACCGCGCCGCCAATCGACATCTGCTCGACCATGGCACATTGTATGTGGCGCGGTTTGATTCCAACGGTGGCGGCGTGTGGTTGCCGCTGGTGCACAACGAAGGGCCGCTCACGGCGGCGAATGGTTTCTCAAATCAGGCCGATGTGCTGGTGATGACGCGGCAAGCGGCCGACTTGCTGGGCGCGACCAAAATGGATCGACCCGAGTGGATCGCGGTGCATCCCGAGAGCAAAGAAGTCTATTGCAACCTGACCAACAACACCCAGCGCGGCAAACCCGGCAGACCGGCCACCGACGCCGCCAATCCGCGCGCCGACAATGCCTTTGGCCACATCATCCGTTGGCGAGAGGCAGGAGGCGACCCCGCCTCGCGGGAATTCGTATGGGATATTCTTGTATTGGCCGGCCACGGCAACCACAATGCCGAGACCGCGAATGACCACAAACGCGGCAACATCAACGGTGATTTATTCGCCTCACCCGATGGGCTCTGGTTCGATACCCAAGCGCGCCTGTGGATCGCAACCGACGTATCGCCCGGCAGCATGAACAAAGGCGACCACGCGCACATCGGCAACAACCAATTGCTGGTCGCCGATGTCGTCACAGGTGAGATCAAACGCTTCCTCACCGGCCCGGTCGGCTGTGAAATTGCCAGCGTTGTGTCAACACCCGACGGGTGCAATCTTTTTGTCAACATTCAGCACCCCGGCGAGACACCGGGTGAGCGCAGCGACCCGAATAATCCGATGCGCTTCAGCAACTGGCCGGATGGCCCGCGTGGTGGACGACCGCGCTCGGCAACGATCGTGATCCGCAAGATCGACGGCGGCGTCATCGGCACCTGAAATCGCGGGTTGCCGGCGTTGCCGCGAACCGCCCGTCATTGTCTTGTCACGCATTCGCAATCGAATCGTCACATTGCTCGCGTAGCGTCGCAGTTCTCGCGTGGCCGTGCGTTTGCCGGTTTCCGATGATCTTGCTGTCGCCGCTTCCGGCACGCCTGGCGCGATCCTGCAACGGAGATTCGCCCGGTGCCCCACCTTGAGGAGAAATTCGTGCGCATCACTCTAAAGAATAATTCGTGCAACAACGAGACTAACCGTTTTTTGCGCATTCCATTGATCCTCGCGGTTTGTGCGGCACTGCTTGCCGGCTGCGCCAATGACGACGAACCCGCGCCGGAGCCGACACCGGTTTCGTTGTCGATGGCCAAGATTGGCGGCTTCGATGGTGGCGTGCTGGGCGCGTCCGAAATCACCGCTTTCGATCCGGCCAGCAAGCGATTGTTCGTGGTGAACGGTGGCAATGGCACAGTGGATGTGCTCGACATCGGCAACCCGGCCGCGCCCGCCAAAGTGGGCACGATCAGCGTCGCGTCACTCGGCGCGAGCGTGAACAGTGTGGCCGTGAATGACGGTCTGGTCGCACTCGCCGTCGAAGCGACCCGGAAAACCGATCCGGGCGTCGTAGCGTTCTACAACGCCGCCGATTTGCGTCTGTTGCAAACCGTGACCGTGGGCGCGCTGCCCGACATGGTGACGTTCACCCCCGATGGCCGTTTTTTGATCGTCGCCAATGAAGGCGAGCCGAACAGCTATGGCTTGGCGGATTCGGTCGATCCGGAAGGCTCGGTGAGTGTCATCACATTGAATCGCAACGGCAGCGCCATTGCCGCCACGGTCGCCACCGCCGACTTTCGCGCCTACAACGGGCAGGAAGACGCGCTGCGCGCGCAAGGCATCCGAATATTTGGGCCGGGTGCCAATGCCGCAAAGGATTTCGAACCCGAGTACGTTGCTGTCAGCGCCGACAGCCGCACCGCCTACGTCACGTTGCAGGAAAACAATGCGATCGCCATCGTCGATATCGCGACAGCGCGTGTGACCTCAGTAAAGCCGCTCGGATTCAAGGATCACAATCTCGTCGGCATGGGATTGGATGCGAGCGACGAAGATAGCGGCACCAACACCAACACCGGCACGCCGGCGATCAAAATCGCGCCGCAGCCGGTGAAAGGCATGTACTTGCCCGACGCGATCGCGACATTCGTCATCGGCAATACGCCCTACCTCATTACCGCAAATGAAGGCGACGCACGCGCGGATTGGCCCGGCTTCAACGAAGAAACCCGCGTGCGCGCGCATTGCACGGCGGGCCTCGACCCGACCGTTTTTTCAGATGCCGCCAACTTGATACTGGACTCAAACCTCGGGCGACTGCGCATCACGGCCACACCCAATGGCGGCCGGGCCGGTAAAAATGCTGCTGGGCAATGCAACGAGTTGTATTCGTTCGGCGCGCGCTCGTTTTCGATCTGGAACACGGATGTGCAACGGGTATTCGATTCCGGCGATGACATCGAGCAACGCACCAAAGCGCTGTCGCAGGCGGCGTTCAACACCAGCCACGACAGC
>JANPBQ010000090.1:0-7970 GCA_031430555.1 Betaproteobacteria bacterium | reverse complement strand
CCGGTGTAGCGCTTGTCGCCCAGCCACTCGGCTTCCGGTCCCCAGTAGATCTCCTCCGGCTCCCAGACGTCCACGCGCCCACCGGCGAAACCGAAAGTCTTGAATCCCATCGAATCGAGCGCGACGTTTCCGGTGAGAACGATTAGGTCGGCCCAGGATATGTTGCGACCGTACTTCTGTTTGATCGGCCACAGTAGCCGGCGCGCCTTGTCGAGGCTCACGTTATCCGGCCAACTATTGAGGGGTGCAAATCGCTGCATACCCGACCCCGCGCCGCCGCGTCCATCCGCGATGCGATAGGTGCCTGCGCTGTGCCACGCCATGCGGATGAAAAACGGACCATAGTGGCCGTAGTCCGCCGGCCACCAGTCCTGCGAATCCGTCATCAGGGCATGAAGGTCCTTGATCACCGCATGCAAATCGAGACGCTTGAATTCCTCGGCGTAATTGAACGCCTTGTCCATCGGGTTGGCCAAAGGCGAGTTCTGGTTCAGCAACTTGACGTTCAGTTGATTCGGCCACCAGTCCGCGTTCGATGTGGCACCCGCGAGCGCGTGTGTCTGTGTGGCGGCCCGCGCGCCGGCCGGGAAGGGGCACTTTGCTTCGGTTGTCATGGTGGTTTCCTTTGGTTGCGTATCATTTGCGAGCCGAGCATTTCTCGGGTGAATGCATGCAGGTTACGCGGGCGGCGCATATTCTCAAAATTGATTGATTGCATGCCAGGGATAGGTAAAAGCTATCGCGGGATCATGGTGCCACCTTAGGGCGCTGTGTGTCTTGCCGCACTCAACCCATCCTACGGCAAAAGCGCGAGCGCCCTAACCGAGCGCCATGAGTGACTAGTGTAGTGTTTCATTCTGTTTGGAACCTACCAATCCCTTCCCCGAATGGCACTTTCTTAAGCGTTGGACTCCCTACTTGACCGCAGACAGGTTACGAGCGCCAATCTCAAGTTTGTCTCCCCGGCGCAGGCCGGGGCCTAATTTTCGTCGCATCGCAGCACAGACAAAATTGGACCCCGGCCTGCGCTGGGGAGACAGCAAATACCATCGCCGCAATGCATCGGATACCGCATATCTGCATAAGTAGTGCCATTCGTCCCTTCATCCCCCCAAGGTGATGGGCTGATTGGAGAGAGAACAGGTCGCATTGATTACGAAGTACTACACTAGCCAATCGAATGGATCAGCGCTTCCTTCTGGTCAGCGCATGCCGCCCTTTGATTAAGGCAACCGTCAGGTCAGCGCCGGAAGACAATTCGCCGCGCCAGATTAGCGGACAATTCGATGCACTGTTCGTGTGGATCGTGGATCACCAGCACGCGGCCCGGCGGCGCTTCGTCCACGCCGCGCATGAGATCGAAGTACGCGGTGTGTGCATCGAGCACGGTAAGTGGATAGCGTTCACCCGACCCAAAGATACCCGTGAACGTAATAGTCGTTTTTCCGCGCGCGCTGGAAATCGCCGCCGAGCCGCCGAGCGGCGCACAGCGATAGACGCCACGTCCGGCAAATTGTTTTGCAGCGCCTGTTGCAGCGTCTTTAGCAACGCTTTTAGCACGCTCCCCCACGCGCCGCATCGGCGTGCACACATTCTCCTGCGCATCAACGAGCGTCATGCCACCGTCGCCGCTGAACAGTAGGCGCAAGTCGCCATCCTCGGTGACCAGCGTGCGCGGATGATCGGCCCGCATGAGCTTTGACCAATCGAGGGAGGAATACACTTCTGCACAACCCTTGTTCTGGCGCAAGCAAACGATCAAGCCCTGCTCGCGCGACACCCAGGCACCGGCGGTCCCGCGCGGCAACGGTGCAGACACGGGCTTGACGCCTTTTCGGCGCCACACCGGCAGGATACCCAGCGCGGCGGCGACACCGTAAGCCACGGCGCGCGGCATGCGGCCTCGCGGCGAATTATTGCGGTTCATCAGAACGACGATCGAAGTATTTTCATTGACGAAGTGCATCAGTGTCGATTTCCAGCCGCGCAGCCCGCCGCCGTGCTGGAACGTGGCACGGCCGTTCGCGGCGAAATGGTTGATGCCGGCGGCATATTGCGCCGCGCTGCGATCGTTAAACGGCGTGGTGGGGAGAATGTCCGCCACCCACGGCAACCCGGTTGCCTTCGGGTCGCGCAGACAGGCCGCCCAGCGCAACATGTCTTCCGCGGTGCTGACCATTCCCGCCGACGCCGACCAGTGAATCCCGTTCTGCTCTTCCTCCCACATCTTGTTGTGGTAGCGATAGCCGCGTGCATCGCCCGGTATCGAAAGGCTCGTGTCGATGCCGAGGGTGGTATCGCGCATGGCCAGCGGCGCAAGGATTTGCGCAGACAGCAATTGCGCATAAGGAATACCTGTGACCGTCTCCAGGATCTGCCCGACGATTTCGAAATTGATATTGCAATAAAGATTGCGTTCGCCCGGCACGAACATGCACGCCGGCGCGCGGCGTACGGCGTTATTGCCGTCGTCCAGCGTGAAAGGCTGCGTGGGCGTGGCCCCCATCATCATCGCCAACACCCACTGATCGCGAATGCCGGACTTGTTCTGCATCAGATGCGCGACCGTGAGCGCCGGATCGAGCACGCGCGTCCAGGGCACATAGCGGCTGGGGTGCGCCCTGAGGTCGATGCGACCGGCGCGCACCTCACGCATCGCGAGCGCGCAGGCGAACTGCTTGCTGATCGAGCAAATGCGGAATGGCGTCCGCGGGGTCATCGGCGTTGTCGCGTCAAGGTTCGCAAGACCGCGTGCGCCGGCCCACACCATGTGCCCGCGTTGCGCGATGCCGACGGCGATTCCCGGCTCGTTCTTACCCACCGCGCCGACCAGTAACGATTCAAGTTTATTGATGGATTTGGAAGTGAGTGTCATGGAATGTCGCAGTAATGAAGTGAACAAACTCTAGCACGGGAGCGGCTTTCAGGCAGAAAATGGCTGGAAACACCTGCCAATGCTAGACTTTTATACTGAAGTAACTCCATTTATCCTGTCGAAGGGCGAGGATGACAAGATTTGAAAGTAAATAGAAATACTCTCTACGAGTGCCGGGAAAATCGATCGTTATCCCCTTTTAGTTCTGCTCGGATTGTTTCCAATTTCCATTCTGCCAAGTCACCTTTAGAGCCTGCCACGTTCGCGCTCGATATTCGGCGGGGCATGCACTATTTTCGAGTTCCAAGTGCTCAAGAATAAATGCCAGCGTGGCCTCCTAAGTGCGCTTAAATTTTGCGCCAATGACAATCGGTGCGGGAACGGAAAATGCCGATGGTTGCTTGGGTTTGGCAACTCAGTCGGGCGCAGTCGCTGATCACGCCTGAATCCAGATCCCGTTGCCTTGACGTAGTGGCGTGTAAGTCAAGGCATCTCCGGGCGACTTATTGGTTGCAGCAGCGACCCTCAGGTAACATTGCAGGCGACGATCCCCTCACTCACGTCACTAAGGAGCAAACATGAAACACCCGTCTTTCGTTTTCGCCGGCCTCGTGCTTGGCGCCACCTCACTCGGCGTTGTGCCTCAAGCCGCCGCACAAACGCCGAACCCGGCCCAACTCGTTGACGCACTTGAAGGTGTTTTTGGCAAGCACGCCGCGCGCCGTTCTGGTGCCAAAGGCGTATGCGCCAGTGGATTTTTTGTCGGCACACCCGAAGGCCGTGGTTTGACCAGCTCCGCCATTTTTAGTGGCAAGGAAATCCCCGTCATCGCGCGCTTCTCGGTCGGCGGTGGCAATCCCAAAGCCCCGGACAAAGGCAAAACCGTGCGCGGTCTGGCGTTGAAATTCAACGGGCCGGGTGGTGAAATTTGGGAAACCTCCAACATTTCCGCGCCGGTATTTTTTGTCAATTCGCCGGCCAACTTTGTGAAGTTCCTGGAAGCCCGTCGGCCCGACCCGGCCACCGGACGCCCTGACCCGGCAAAAGTGAAAGCATTCAACGACAGCCATCCGGATTCGAAACCGCAGATCGAGTGGCTGGCCAAAGCACCCGTACCCGCGAGTTATGCGACGGTGAATTATTGGAGCACCAATGCGTTTGCGTTCACCACACCGGCAAAAAAGAAAGTCATGGGCAAATGGATGTTCGAACCCGCGCGCGGCCAACAAGGCCTCACCGACGATGAACTCAAACAATTGCCCGATGATTTCCTCGCCGACGAACTGCGCAAACGCGCCGCCAATGGCAGCATCGCGTTCAATTTCAATGTGCAGCTCGCCGAGCAAGGTGACGTAGTTGACGACGCGACCGTGCCATTGCCGGCGAGTCGCAAGGTTGTCACGGCGGGCCGTCTGGTCATCGACAAAGTCGAAGCCGGTGCCGGCGGTGCGTGCGACAAAATGATGTTCAACCCAATGTTGCTGCCGAAAGGCGTTGGACCCTCAAACGACCCCACACTGGCGGTTCGTCCAGGTGCCTACGCGGTCTCGTTGGGACGCCGCCTGACGCCGTAAAACGATCAGCGGTTCAACCGTTAAAGAGAAACCCCGGGCCACGATGTGTGGTGCCGGGGTTTTTTTCGTTTGGGAAACGTAGCAACGGTTTGAAGTGAATTCGCGACGCTTAAGCGACGCTGAAGTGACCCGTGTTTCATGGCAATCAATTCAAAGTAGGCGAACACCTACCGCACAAGTGGCGGTCGGCTGATCGCGGCGTGACCGTCGTGGACACATCATGATCAACGGATACATCGTTGTATTCGTCATTGAGGAGAAACTAATGCGTATCACCGGTAAACCATCCGCCAAGCCACCGAAACCCCGGCCCAATCCATCCACCATTGTGGATTCGCCCGACGCGTCGCCAAAAGGCCAGGAACATGGCGAAGGCAGTTACAGCGGTACGCGCGACTATCAAGAAGGCGTGAAGTCTTATCTTAGGACCGCCGATGTGGAAAAAGATGCGCACGACGCCGCTCCCGCAGACGATGCCGAAGCAAGCGACATGGCAGCGGCCGAAGAAACGGGGCGCAAGGGCGGCACCAAAAAGAGGCGGCCGGCAAACGGCAAATAGGGGTGCCGATCATGGTCGGATCAGAACACGGCAGAAAAGCGGCACCTCGCCACACCAACCGAATGGAGTCAACTTGAACAAGTACAAGCGAATTGAACTACTCGTTGCGATCGTATTGGGGTTCGCGACCGTGCTGCCCGCATCCGCACAGGCACTCGACAGTCCATCGACGACACCGGCGCAAGGCGCGAATCGGCCCGCCGACTTACAGGGCGACGGTCGCCAGCAGGCCCTGGATCTTGCCACGACCGCCAGCGTGCGATCCACCCTGCAACAGGACTCTGAACTGAAGACGCAGACCATTCTCGTCGAGACCATCGGTGGCAATGTGCGCCTGACTGGCACCGTAACGTCGACCTCCAACTTCGACCGCGCCAAGGATATTGTGAAGAAGGTGGATGGCGTCAAGAACGTGGAAAACCTGCTGGTGGTGAAAGAGCTGGTCAAGCCGCTCGCGTAATAACTCTGGTGCACCGCGCGTGCACCACGCCAGACTGACGCGGGCGGCCATACAACTCGTTGCGCAACGTCATCACCCCTGCGAGCCTGCCTGTTACCCGCCGAACATGGCTTCGCGCATGTTTATGTCATCTAGCAGCCTGTCGGACTTAAGGAGAATCGGCTGCAAATTGATCTGGCCGGTGCATATTTCGCCGCTTTCCCGCGCCAATGGAACAACCATTGGCTTGAAAATCGTCAAAATCTGCCCTCGCCCAGCTCATTTTTAGTTACGGCATAACCTAAAGGTTAGCCTTCTCTGAAACTTCGTTTTCGCTTCGATTCCTTAAGTCCGACAGGCTGCTAGGAGCCGCCACTTTCGCGCGCCTTGTCGAGCGCAATGGCGACGGCCTGTTTCACGGCCTTTTTCCTGCTCGCGGGTTTACTGGTGCCGATAGCGCCGCTGCGCTCGTAGTCATGCACCAGCGTCTTAATATTGCTGCTGACCGTTCTGCGACTCGAACCATTTTTCAGTGGCATGACCGTCTCCTTCGAATGTGATGAACATGCTTCAACTATGCGTCGTCGGACTTCAAGACGCTGTCAGCGAGAGGCGCATTCCGCGGTGAGATATCACGCACGACGTCGCCGCCAGATGCGTGCCTGTGAAATTTTCCGGCTAAGTATTCGTTGAACAATGCCGAAACTCCAGGCGCATCACATACCGGCAATATGTCCTACAGGTGGTTCCCAATGTCGCCTACTGATCACGCCGAGAGCGGGCCATACCATTTGAAGCACGAGACCGAAAGTGCGGGCGACATCTGGCGAGCGGTTCACGATATGTGTTCGTGGATGGCAAGTTCAATACCAATTCTAGGAGAACATCATGGACCACATCATTGCAGGGCGCTTCCAAACCAAGGCCAAAGCCGATGCGGCGGCCGCGATCATCACTCGCTACGTTGATCGGCATGACATCTGCATTTTCCACAACAATCCCCCTGGACAACACGGAATATTGCCGCTGGGCGGTGATGAGGAGGCCAGCCCCGGTGCCGACAAAGCGCAGGACTCGTCCGCCACGGCTGCAATCGCGGCCGGCTTGGTGGCCGGAGCCATCGGTATGGCCGGTGGTCCGGTCACCGCACTTGCCGCCGCCGGTGTCGCCGCCTACACGGGTTCGCTGCTGGGATCGATGGAGGGCGCGAGTGAAAACGGGACGCCGGGCACATTGCCGGCAGGTCGTCCCGCGGGGGTGATTCTCGCCGTCCGCATCGCACGGCCAGCCAATGAAGAATTTGTCATCAACGATTTACGCTCCGGCGGCGCTGAAGATATCGAGAAGGCAGAAGGCGAATGGCGTGACAGCGACTGGGTGGATTTCAACCCCGTTCGGGCGCCGCAGCTGGTCGCTGCCTGAGATCTTCGCGGTCTCCGGAACTAAGCGAACCAGGCGCTCATGGAACTTGGTTTAGCCGCTGACGCTCCGGAAAGCCGGTTGTAGGATGGGTGGGACTTTACTGTCACCCATGGAGTAACGCAATCGAAAATCCGACTAAAGTTTTTTATGGCTGAATTTTTCAAGACGTCAACAATCTGGGTGGTGGACTTCCGCTACGATGGCATGAAGCGCCGTTGGTTCAAAGCCTTCAGCGGAAACGATGACGTGCGACGGGAAATGGCGACCAGATTGAATGACTTGTACGGCACGCATGTCCAACTTGTGGAAGTGCGAAAGGCTACAGAGGAAGAAAGCCAACAATACCTGCGCGGTGAAGAACCAAAGAATGCCTTTTGCCCAACTGGTCGATGGATCGTCCGGAAATAAAGGGGCTAGGCTAAGCGCTTAAAGGGTCAGCGTCGAATGGCGCTTACTTAAGCGGAAAAGCGGTATCCGATGCATTGCGACAACGGTATTTACTGTCTCCCCGGCGAACAACCACAAGGGTTGCGCCGGGCCGGGGCCCAATTTTCCATGCGTTGCGGCCCAGACAAAATTAGACCCCGGCCTTCGCCCATATGCGCTAACTTAATTGGCCGTGCTTGAAAATACGACTGTCATCCTGTGCGTAGCGAAGGATCTTGTTCATGCGACGAGATCCTTCGCTACGATCAGGATGACAACGTAATATTGACGGTTTTCTTGATTAAGTTAGCGCTTATGGGCCTTCGCCGGGGCGACAAACTTGTGATTGGCGCTCGCAACCAGTTTGCGGTCAATTGTGGATTCTTCATTGCTTAAGTAAGTGCCATTCGGGTCAGCGTCGCCTCTTCTCACCGATCTGCCGTCACTGCCCGGCAACCCGCGCCACGCTCTTTAATCATCCCGTCGTGGTCTTCCCTGCGGCCTCGCTTCTCGCCGTTCGCCCAAGCGCTTTTCGATCTGCGTATGAAAGCGTGAATTGCCGAGCGGTTGATTCTGGTTTAGCGCAAGTCGAATGTCATCAATCGCGGCTTCGTCCAATTCCGACCGGAATAGCGTGCGATAAGCGGATTGGCGGCCCTTATTGGTGGCGGCCAA
>JANPBQ010000089.1:0-6573 GCA_031430555.1 Betaproteobacteria bacterium | reverse complement strand
GGCGTGGGCTATTTGCGGGCGATGCTGGAGGTGCGATTGTTTCCGGAATTGTGGGATTTGCGGACGGAGCTCTAATGCCTGTCATCCTGAGCAAAGCGAAGGATCTCGGCGCTATCGCTCGGTATGCAACTCATCACAATGCAAGCAGATTCTTCGCGTTGCTCAGAATGACAATGTGAAATGTGTCTCATCGCCTTCGCCTGGAAAGCCCATCCTGAATACTCGCTTGTCGTTGCGGCAAATAGGGACGAATGGCACGATCGACCCGCCGCACCCGCCGCGTGGTGGAGCGATCATCCCGACGTATTGGCGGGACGTGATTTGAAAGCGGGCGGCACCTGGCTCGGTATCACGCGCAACGGCCGCTTCGCCGCACTCACCAATTTTCGTGATCCCTCGGACCGCAAGACCGACGCGCCGACGCGTGGAAAACTGGTCAGTGATTTTTTGATCGGCGACATGAGTGCGCGCGAATACTTGCTTCTGCTGCGCGAACGTGCGGGTGGATTCCAGGGCTTCAATCTGCTCGCCGGCGACGGAAATTCACTGCACTACTTCAGCAGCCGCATCGGCGAAATACTCGCCGTGCCACCGGGCGTTCACGCGCTGTCCAATCACACGCTGAACGAACCCTGGCCCAAAGTGGAAAAAGCAAAGTCCGCGCTGGGTGCGGCGTTACAAGGCGAAATGGCCTGGGAGGCTCGCCAAATGGCGATCTTCGCGATGTTGTCGGATACCACGCCCGCACCGGATGCTGCCTTGCCCGATACCGGCGTCGGACTCGAGTGGGAGCGAATGTTGTCGCCGGCGATGATTGTTGGGGAGAAGTATGGGACGCGGTGTTCGACAGTGGTTTATGTTGCGCGCAACGACGAGGTCAAGTTTCAGGAATGGTCTATCGATCTTGCGCTGGAAGCCGGCACCGCTGTGTCCCACAATTTCACAATAGAATTGCACTGACCCTAGAGTGGAAAAAGTATTCTCGTGAGCGCCTATTAAACGGTTGAACTAGATCGCGACAAGCGCACGCCCTTGTTGTTGCGTTAAGTATCGGTAGCTTTGTGGTGGTGAAAACCCGTCCAAAATTTTGCGTATCGACTCCAAATGGAGGGGCTGCGCGAGTCTTTTCATCTTGGCGAGCTTTATCGCTGTTGCGTCAGTTGACGCAACAAAATATGACTCGTATTCACTTTTGGAGATGCCCGTTTCCAATCCAAACTCCCTCCAAATTTTTTTCACCGTTCCCTGAGCGACGCCTTGTACCCTAGCGACACCCAGGATCGACTTTGTTGGTGATGCCGCATACAGAATTACTACGTCATTCTGTTCCACGTCGGGCCGACGTTTGCGTAGCTCCACTGTTTTTTCGCCAGATAAGATCAGATCGGCAAACTCCGGGCGAAGTGACAGGAATAGTACGCGGCGATTTGAAGGCATGCTTAAAGTCCCCTTAGTTTGAAATACAGATCAGTCGGGATTCTAGTCGGAGAAATGAGTATTGACTTGACGTCGTGTTGGTGCAACATCGACTTTATTTCAATCCACGGAATCGGCCGTTCTAACATCCGAGAACAGGAAAAGCGCATCGCCATCACTTGCGCGGTCGAATCTTTGGCAGCGATTTCAAGGACCTCCTTGTAGCCAAAGATACCAAGTCGGCGAAATTTTCTAAAAATTGTCTTTGCGGTGCCAATATCGACTTCGTCAAGCTTTGAATGCGCGCGGATGTGACCTGATCCGGGAATTCTTGCATTTGTACTAACGTACCAAAGCAACCGGGCGGGCGATGCCAAGCCGCGCGAATTTTTCGGCGAACGGTAGTAGACGGATTCTTGATTAAGTGCCAAATCAATGTTCGCACCAAATAGGTCTGCCTTTGCAATACCCACATCAAATAGGTGTTGCGCATACATTGGTTTAATCGGAATGATATAGGCAGGAACTTCAAGATCTCTGATTTCAAGGGGCCAGAGTGCACGCTCGAGGGTAAGCAATGGCTCAGTCTTATTCTCAATGTCAAAGCCGGTGATAAGTCGAATACTGCCTGAAATCAAATCATCTACTTCGGCGTGAGTGCCAAGGCGCGATTTCAAACTATCGAGAACATCGGCTAGGGTTAGCGTTCCGGAAACAAGTAGCTTCGCAAGTCCGCTCGCTGTTTTGACGAAGCCAAAACCTGCAAGCTGTTCAGCCACATCGCTCGCCGCATATGGATCCGTAATTGTCATTGAGGCGGACGTGTTTTCAACTTCGATAAGCAAACTAATCACGAGATATCGCATCAATGAAATGGCGAGCGGACCGGCCTTTGCACGCAAGGTAGTTACCGCCGTATTCCCGACTGCGCTGCGTTGATAGCCCAGGATGCCAATTGGATTGCGGTCGGGATCATGCACAACCAAGTAACCCGCATTCTGTGGGTCGGCCCTAAGTTTTCGTAGCCGTGTCAGAAAAGCATTTTTTCTTTCGCCCTGCTTGTCGGCTTGAAACAGACTTGCCAACAAGTCTTCATCAATCACATTTTCTCGAGCGGCAGTCAGTGACGTTCCTGCAAGACGATCCCTCTGGTAGAACTGTTCGCGCAAAAGCGCGTCAATCCTAGTCACGATGTCAGCCGGCCGCACGACTGATACCAACGTCTTTTCGTATACTTCATCTGCGTAGTTGAATAGATGATCGTCACGGGTGACGAAAGCTTTCGCGCCGCCTGCTACCGCTTGTGCCAAGTGCAAAATATCGGAACGATCCCGAACAGTTTCTCTCGTAGGTATGGCGCTTACAAGTAGCGCTCGAACTCGTTGGACGTCATCGTTTGAAGCACTTACTTCGCCAAATTTTTTTGCAAAAATTCTGCGCTGCTCTCTTCTTGATTTATCCACATCGCGACTAATCTCATTAAACATCTCTGGACAAATCTGGAGGTCAACTTCATCACGAAGCCAACCCAAATTCAGACCCGTCGAATCGGAGTCTGCTCCATCAACCAAGTCAAAAAATACGTTTGCGTCAACTACGGCGGCAAGTTTTGGTCCGCACTTCTCGTTAGCAATACTGGTGAGCAAGTCAGGAATTCCATGATCTTTCCACCAGTACGTAAGATCACTTCCAGACTTTCGCTTACCAGTACGCTCGCTACGGGCAACAAATCCGAATCGGGGCCAAATATTGTGCGCCGGAAAATCATTTCTGCACCAAAGGCCCACTCCTCGCAGGTGTGCCGTTTCTCTCTCAAGAAAATTCAGCAACGCATGGGTGATACCAGTGCCCCGAAAATCCGAATGTATGCACAGATGAACGATTGCGGCAGAGAGACTTCGTGTGATGCGGTATATGGAATAACCCGCAAGCCTTCCATCGGCGGCAAGCGCAACAATGATCAGACCTTTTGCCGCATGTTCGTCAAATGCACCGTCGGGGAAAAACCCTAAAGTCTGCTTGTTTGCGCGGCCAAGCTCTTTCACCAATTGCAAAACTGGATCGACCCTGGCAATGTTTCTGACAACGATGGTCTGACTAGATTTCAATAGGTCTCATTGTTCGTAATATTATTCTTGCCAGAACCAGTCCTGCCCTATGATTTCGCGAACTGTGGCCCGTGTTCAGACATGACTTGCTTTTCGCAGGCGGAGTGCTTTTGCCGCGATTGAACTTGTTCTCTACGTATGTCGTCATCTACTCGGGTTGAAAATTGGCGTTGAGAGATTAAAGCCCCAAGCACATCTTCAAATTCCGCTGCACGGCCCTCATCGTCGCAACCGGTACCGTCCCGAGCACCCGCGCTTTGCGCGCCTGCCAGTCGATCGTTTGCAGTTGAAAGGTGAGCACAAGGCCATGTGCGCCGCAATTTGCGGGCAATAGCACCTCGGCGGCATTGCCGCTGGTTGCGGTGCCTTGATGCGAGGTGATCGGGCAAACCATGGCGAGTTTGCTTGCGTCGTTGTAGGGCTTTACGGAAACGACCAGCCAAGGGCGTGCGCCCTGTTGCTCGCGGCCTTCCGTGGCGAGTTCTGGTTTGAACGAGATGATGTCGCCTTGATCGGGTGCGCTCATCGAATTTCGCGGCCGCGTGCTTTGCCGGGGCTCAACAATCCGTGCGCGGCCTGGCTTTCCTTGACTGCCGCAAAGAATGTCTTCGCGTCAGGCGCGGAATCGACTCGCTGGATAACGAGGCGCTTGCCGTCGATCGCCAACTGAACCCTTGCACCTTCTTCAAGGCGCATCTGCTTGGCGAATGCCGCCGGCAGGCGGAACGCGAGGCTTGAGCCCCATTTGGAAACAGTTTGAGTGGACATGGACTGAACTGGGAAATGGATATATAAAGACTATATACGAGACAGGCGTTTCAGGCAACAACCAATACCGGGCCTTGGTATTCGTCAACGTCGTACTCGAACTTAGCGCGCGCCCGACCCCACCGCCGCCCTTCCCAACCGATCATTCACCGCTTCCCACTGCGAAGTCTCTGGCGGGGCTTCGACGAGGATCACACTGGTCTGTGCCGCATCAAGCGTGCGAAGATTGGCGTAGAGGCCTTGCGCGTAAGCGGCGGGTTCGGCGTCGGTGGTGATCCACACCAGTGAGCGCGCGTTGCGCACGCCGACACCGACCGGCGATGGCTTCACGCGCGGCTTTGCGGCGAAGGCTAGGACAGCGACGCGTTTGCCGGCAGACAGCGCGGCATCCATTTCGGTTTGCAGCGCAGGACCATCAACCAGTTTCAGCGGTGTCATCGGTGCGTAATGCGCGGCAAGCGAGCCGGAGACGCGCGGTTCTTTTGATGATTTACCCGGGGGCACATCGTCGGGCGTGAGCGGCATTTCGCCGATCACGGCGCGGATCATTTCCGGCGTGATGGCACCGGGGCGCAGCACCACGGGGCGCTTCAGCGTTTTCATGCGCGAGAGGTCGAGGATGGTGGACTCGATGCCGACTTCGCAGACGCCGCCATCGAGGATGAGTATCGCGTCGCCAAATTCATCGCGCACATGCTGCGCGGTGGTGGGCGAGACATGGCCAAATTTGTTGGCGGACGGGGCTGCGATAATGCCGCTACCGCCTTTGGCGAATTCGCTGAGCAGTTTTTGTGCGAGCGGATGCGCGGGGCAGCGGATGCCGACGGTGGATTGTCCGCCGGTGACGGCGAGCGGAATTCGCGGTGATTTCTTGAGGATCAGCGTGAGCGGGCCGGGCCAAAATGTATCGGTGAGTTTTTTCGCGATGGGCGGAATGTCGATCGCCCAGTCGGTGAGATCGACATCCTTGGCGACATGGACGATCAACGGATGATTTTCAGGCCGGCCCTTGGCGGCGAAAATCTTTGCGACGGCCTTGGCATTGGCGGCGTCTGCACCTAGACCGTAGACCGTTTCGGTCGGCAACGCAACGAGCCCTCCGGCGCGCAACGTTTCCACCGCGCGTTTCAATTGCTGCCGGTCATTCTGCGGTCTCGATGCCGTCTTGCCTTGCGGTTTGATTTCGGTCGTCATGCGGTCATTTTGCCTCAACAGCGCGCTGATAAAATGGTCGCATGACGAAACTGCTTGGCGACGCTAAATCGATAATTTCCCCCTGGTGCATTTCGGTCGCGCCGATGATGGATTGGACCGACCGCCACTGCCGCTATTTTCATCGTTTGCTCACGAAGCGGTCGCGGTTATACACGGAGATGGTGACGACTGGCGCGCTGATTCATGGCGATCAAAAGCGCCACCTTGATTTCAATACCGAGGAGCATCCTGTCGCGCTGCAATTGGGCGGAAGTGAACCTGCGGATTTGGCGACGTGCGCGAAACTCGGTGAGCAGTGGGGTTACGACGAGATCAATCTGAATTGCGGCTGCCCGTCGGAGCGCGTGCAGCGCGGCAGTTTTGGCGCGTGTTTAATGGCGGAGCCTCGGTTGGTCGCCGATTGCGTGAAGGCGATGGTGGATGCGGTGTCGATACCAGTGACGGTGAAGCATCGCATCGGCATCGACCACAACGAGAGCTATGAATTTGTGCGCGATTTTGTGGGTACCGTGTCCGATGCGGGGTGCGAGGTGTTTTCGGTGCATGCGCGCAACGCGATTTTGAAGGGGCTCTCGCCGAAGGAAAATCGTGAGGTGCCGCCATTGAAATACCCATTCGCGTATCAATTGAAAAAAGATTTTCCGCATTTGACGATTGTGCTTAATGGCGGGATCAAGACTTCCGCTGAGATTCACACTCATCTTCAACATGTGGATGGCGTGATGATCGGGCGTGAGGCGTATCACCATCCGTATTGGTTGGCGGAATTGGATCGCGAGTTTTTTGGAGATGGGAAGACACCGATGACGCGTGAGGCGGTTGAAGCGGCGATTGCGATTTATGTGGCGAAACAATCGCTGGATGGGGTGGCGAAACATTCGGTGACGCGGCATACGCTGGGGTTGTATCGCGGGTTGCCGGGGGCGCGGGCGTGGAGACGGTCGATGTCGCAGCAGCCGGTTTGGGCGAGTCTTTAGCGCTTCGTCATTTTCGCATCTGAATTTCATTGCGCTAATTTCAGCGTGTCTCCCCGGATTTATTCCGGGGCCCAATATGAAGTGACGAA
>JANPBQ010000088.1:0-2951 GCA_031430555.1 Betaproteobacteria bacterium | reverse complement strand
TCTGGTAACGTTGGGTTTCGGTGAGGGGTGGCATGGCGGTATCTCCTTTTGTCTTCGTAAACAAAGGGTACCGCAATCGCTGCTCTTCACCCCTTTCGATTCGACCTGAAGTCCGACAAGTCGAACGCGAATATTCCTTTTACGCCGAAACGCCTCGCCAGTGCTTGTGTTTCACGATTTGTCGCTAGCGTTTGAACGCTAATATCTGCGCCGTCCGATGCATGCCATCGTGATAACGGCCTTCTTTCAATGGCCGCGTTTGATCGCGCGCAATCTCGCATTCAAGGCCGATGAGTTCGCTTTGAAGAATCAAGGCACCCGGGTAGCGGCTCTCGGCGTTTGCCCCATCTTCCGCCTTGGTTTCAAGCACAAACGCGCCGCCGGGGCGCAGACAATTGCGCAGTCTCGCATATAGCGCGCGACGAATCGGCGGTTCAGGTTGACCAAAAATCATCGTCACCAGATCCCATCGCGATTCGCCAAGATCGAAGCCATCGAGATCGTGGCACTCGGTTCGCATCGCAACACCGCGCTCGCGTGCCAGCGCCTCGGCCTTCGCCAGTGCGACCGGTGAAAAGTCGACGGCGGTCACGGTGAAACCGCGTGCGGCGAGAAACGTTGCATTGCGGCCCTCGCCGTCGCAGAGGCAAAGCGCATCGCCTAGCGGCAATTGATTCGCCACCGAAACCAGAAAATCATTGGGCAGGGTGCCATAGGCATAACCCGCCTCGGAAAATCGGGCATCCCAATAGGCGGGCTGGTTTCGACTGAGTTTTTCCGCCATCAATGCGGCTTTGCCGTGTCGCCACCACCAATATCAACACGCGGTGGCACGGTGAGAAACGCATGTACGGTATGCCAGAAACGCTGCCGATTCACGCCCAAAAACGCGGTGTGCGCGAGACCGGCCAGTTTGGACATTTGCTTGTCGGCATTCGGCAATTTCGCGTAGAAACCGGTGATATCTTCATCGGTGGCGATGCCGTCGTGCTCGGCGCGCACGATCAACACGGGACATAGCACTTTTTCCGGATCGACCAGCGGCAATTTCGTTACCATATCGATGTAAGTGCCGTTCGGCACGGTATCGCCGTATTTGAGCTCGGCCTCAGCCACCACCTCGCCCAGCATCGGCTCGGCCGCACCCGGATGATCTCGGGTAAACACCGAGGTGTAGAACTTGGCATCCACTTTTCGCACATTGCTTTTCAAAAGCTCCGGCAGACGTAGCGCGCGCTGTTTCAAGGTTGGCGCATCTTTGCCGGTCCAGACGAAAGCGTCGAGCATCAATTTGTCTACTTTGTCCGGATGAAAATTGGCGAAGCGTGCCGCACGCAAAGCGCCCGACGATTGGCCGAAGAATGCCGCCTTCGATTGACCGGTCACTTTTTTGACCACCGCCATCGCCGCCGCGAGATCCTCCACGCCACTGTGAATATCCGAAAGGCCTTTAGTGCGATCCGAGTGGCCGTAGCCTTCGTGATCCATGGTCCAGACGTCGTAACCAAGCCGTGCAAAGTGTTCCATGAAGGAGTAGTCGCTACGCATCGGCACGCTCAGGTCGAACATGGTCTTTCCGGAGTAGGACGAACCATGCACCAGAAACAGTATTGGCTTGTCCTTTGCGCCGTCGCTCACGTACTTGCGATACACCCACAATTTCACGCTGCCTTTGTTCGTCCAGAATTCCTCGGCGGTGACGTTTGCGGACGGCGTGGCGACAGCTACCGAGGCGGCGCGCGCGTGGAGCGAAACGAGACTGCCGATCATCAGTGCGACGATCATCCAGCCAACGCGGCCTACGTGTATCGACAAGAACTTCATGGAAATGACTCCTGCTTTAGGTTGGCTTCCAGTTTCAGCCCGCAACCGCGGCACGTCATTGACCTGATACCCCCTACGGGGTACTTCTAAAAACTCGTCATTCCGGCGAAGGCCGGAATGACGAGATTCTGAGATGCGCAATTCCTACCACCCGAAGTTCAAACGTACGACTATTGCCGATTCAAACTACTGCCGCCGCCTACTCCCGCATCACCCGATCCACCAGCTTGATATAGGCCGTCATTGCATCATCCTTGGACATGCCTTTCAGCTTGGCCCAGGCATCGTATTTGGCGCGCCCGACGAAGTCGGTAAAGCCGGGTTTGTCACCCGCGACGTCGCCATCGGTGGCTTGCTTGAAATTGGCGTAAAGGCGCAATTTCAGGTCATTTCCGGGGTCAGTTTTCGCCTTGGTTACGTCTTTTGCGGCTTTTTCGAATTGCTTTTTCAGGTCGGACATTGAGTATCTCCTCCAAAGTCTTCTGCAATAAAGGGTTTTAGGGGCTTTCCACGCGGTAAAACAAAGGCTAAAGTAACTGTAACGGAATCGACGCGTCCCGGCAATTTCCCGGTTTTTCCGGGGCGCGCAGGGTAAGTCGACCACCGCACAAGAAAATTAATCTCGACATCATGACCAACATTCCACGTATCCCCGGCATCCCGCTATTGGATCGAGAACGCATGTCCGGCGTCGACACCGCCTGGCTGCGCATGGAACACCCGACGAACCTGATGATGATCGTCGGCATCATGGTGTTCAAGGAAAAACTCGATTTCAAGAAACTGCAGAACACCATCGAACAGCGCTTCCTCGCCTATCCCCGGTTCACGCAAAAAGCGGTGCAGGATCCGACCGGTGCCTGGTGGGAAGACGACAAAAAATTCGACATCAAGGATCACATCAAGAAGGCGAAATTACCCGGGCGCGCGGGTAAGAAGGAGCTTCAGGAATATGTGAGCCAGATGGCGAGCGTCGGACTCGATTTCACCAAGCCACTCTGGCAATTTCATTTGATCGAAAATTATCATGGTGGCGGCTCGGCGCTGTTGACGCGGATTCACCATTGCTATGCGGACGGCATCGCCCTGATCAGCGTGATGCTTTCCATGACCGCCGACAATGCCGA
>JANPBQ010000087.1:0-3185 GCA_031430555.1 Betaproteobacteria bacterium | reverse complement strand
TAAACGCGTCGGCATCATCCTCACCGGCGGCAACGTGGATCTGGACAAACTACCATGGCAAACCTGAAGCGCCTTTCATCCGATGACGTTCCCGGCGGCGTTCCCCCGGCGGGCCATTACGCGCCGGCGGTGATTCACAACGGCACCGTGTATGTGTCCGGCCAGCTCGCCCGCGTTCCCGGCGAGCCCGCGACGTTCGCGCCCGACGGCATGGCCGCGCAAACCACGCAATGCCTCAACAATGCCGAAACCATTTTGCGCGCTGCGGGATCGCGCCGTGATTTGGTGTTGCGCGCGACGATTTATGTCTCCGATATCGCTGACTGGGGCGAAGTGAATCGCGCGTTCGCGGAATTTTTTGGTGAACACAAACCCGCGCGGTCGATCATTCCGGTGAATAAATTCAAGAGCGGATTTCTGATCGAAATTGACATTGTTGCGGCGGTGGCGGAGTAGTCGGCGCAGGCACTCATGCGGGTACTCGTCACGGGCACGTCAGGCCGCGTCGGCTCGGCGATTGCGACGCGCGCATCGAAGGAGCACGATGTTCTCGGGCTCGATATTGTTGCCGGGCCGCGCACCACCCATGTTGGCAATATCAATGATTTGGCATTAGTCAATTCACTGGTCGCCGGCGTCGATGGCGTGATCCACACGGCGGGATTGCATGCGCCGCATGTGGGAGCACGAGACGACAGCGACTTTATCGAGACGAATGTTCGTGGCACTGAATGCGTGCTGAATGCCGCGCTCAAACACCGCGTTGGGCGTTTCGTCTACACCAGCAGCACCTCGGTTTACGGCGCCGCGATGGTCGCGTCGGATCGCGCGGTTTGGGTGACTGAGGAATTGCCGCCGATCGCCCGCGATATTTACGATGAAACCAAGCTCGCGGCCGAACAAGCATGCCGCGATGCGTCACGTTCCGGAGTCACCTGCGTGAGTCTGCGCATGTCGCGCTGCTTTCCGGAAAATGAGGATGCAATGGCGATCTATCGCCTGCATCGAGGCGTCGATATCCGTGATGTCGCTGAGGCGCACATGCTGGCGCTGATGGCGACGTTGGATCCGTTTCACGTCTTCAATATCTCCGCCGCCTCCGCATTCTCGGAATCCGAATGCGGCGCGCTATTCCACGAAGCTGACGACGTGATCGACGCCCATTTTCCTTGGGCACGCGCGGCATTTACGCGGCGTGGTTGGCAATTGCCGCGCCGGATTGATCGCGTGTATGTCATTGAAAAAGCGCAGCGCATGCTCGGCTATCAGCCGCACCACAATTTTGAATCGATGTTTGAGGCGGGAGAAAATTAATCGCGCGAAGCGTCGATAGTGGCGATTTCGTCGGATGGGTAAACATGTACGCCATGCTTACCGCCCCAGGCCGATTTCCACATTGCGTTCGCCACCGCACTTGCCTGAATAGGCCGATATTTTCGCATCGGCCCCAACATGAAAGGCGTGACGAGAGCCGATGCCGCGATGCCCAGCCGCTCGCCCACCCGCGATTCGGGCCGATCGCCCAGCAGCAGTGACGGCTGAAAAATGTGCAGTGCCTCAAAGCCGATCCCGCGCAATGCGGACTCCATTTCGCCCTTCACACGATTGTAGAAAATCGGCGAGCGCGCATCCGCGCCAAGTGAACTCATCACCAGGAACCGCTTCGCACCGGCTTTGCGCGTGACACCTGCGAGTGCGACCACGTAATCGAAATCGACCTTTCGAAATGCCGCCTGCGTGCCGGCCTTTTTGATGGTGGTGCCGAGGCAGCAAAACACGTCGTCGGCAAGCGGCGGTTTCGCGGGTTGGTCGAAGTTAAAAACCAGATCTTGCAAGCGCGGGTGGGCGGGCAGGCAGGGCTTGCGAACCAACGCGTAGACGCGCGAGTATCGCGCATCGGCGAGCAACAATTCAAGCAGGCAACCGCCGGTAAGCCCAGTCCCACCGGCGAGCAAGGCGATGCGCTTTTCGGACATGCGCGGGTTGCTTACTTGCGTAAGCGCTTCAGCGTTTTTTTCGCGCCGGGGCCAGAGCCTGTCGGGTCGCCGCCAAACGTCCTGGCGAGTTCGTCTTCGAATTCCGGTCCATAGGGACCCATCAAGGTCTGCATCACCAAGCGCTCGAACTCGTCGGCAAATTGGTTGATCACATTTTCCGGATCGGGTACCAGGCCGCCATCGGTGATGAGGCCGAATTGCACTTTGCCGTTGTAAGTGAGTATCGACAGGCCCATGCCGATGCCGCCGGATTGCGGCACCCAGAAATCGATTTCGTCGATTTCGCGGCCGGCGAAAAATAGTGGCTTTTGCGGACCGGGAACATTGGTCATCACGGCGGTTGCGTTACGACCAATCAGCGCGCTGATCTGATCCTGCAAGATTTTTGGCCCCATCCCGACGGCGGAGAGCAACACAAACGCGACGATGGGCTGCGATGAGCCTTTTAGCGCGCGCATCCGTTCGCGGACTTTCAGCATGCGCTCGATCGGATCGACAATGCCGATCGGCAGATCGACGAACACCAACCCGAATTGATTGCCGAGATCGCCGGCTTTCTCAATCGGGCGCAGATTGACGGGTACTATCGCGCGCAATTCCACGCCTTCTGTCTTGTCGCCGCGCCGTTCCATGTAATCGCGCAAAGCACCGGCGGCGGTCGCGAGCAGAACATCGTTCACCGAACAGCCCAGCGTCTTGCCGATCACTTTGACTTCACCCAACGGCAGCGGATCGCACCATGCCACGCGTTTTTCGCGCCCGAGGCGGCCTTTGAAACGCGTCGCGGTATCGGGCTCCATCATTGCGATTTTGCGCAATTCGTCGGCGAGCTCCATCCCTTTGGTGGCGAATTCGCGCATCGTCGCCGGGTCTTTCGCAATCTCAAGGCCTTGTTCGACCAGGCCCCGCGTGAGCTTCATCGCGCCCGACCAGACGTTGGCCATCGGCTTGGTGACGCTGGTCCAGAAATCCATATCCACGGCACCCTCGGTGCCATTTTTTCCCTTGCCGTTTTTGTCTTTTTGTTTGGGCTTGGCGAGGCTTGCTTCGGCATTGTCGGCGGTCATGGAAAGCATCACGCTGATCAGGGCGATGCCGTCCGCATAGCAATGGTGAATCCGCGTCAACAGCGCCGAGCCGCCACCATGATAATTTTCGATCAAATGAAATTGCCAGAGTGGCTTGGTG
>JANPBQ010000086.1:0-2473 GCA_031430555.1 Betaproteobacteria bacterium | reverse complement strand
CGCAGCGAACTGCTCAAGCAGCGATGGACCCGGTTCATCCATATGGAAGACGAGGACCGCTACTACCTGCACAGAAAAAAGTTGGTTGAAAGCGGTGTGCCGCAATCGTGCGAGCTGCGCATGGTGAAAATAGACGGCACGCAATTCTGGGGGCATTGGGCGGCGACCGTTGCGTACGACAGCGATGGCGGGCGCGAACTGCGTTTCGTCTTGAGCGACATCACCCTGCGCAAGAGCGCCGAGGCGGCGCTACTCGAAAGCGCCCAGAGTTACCACAATTTGTTCATGTCGATTGAGGAGGGCTTTTGTGTCATCGATTTGATTTTTGACGAACATGGAAGGCCGGTCGATTACCGTTTTTTGGAGCTGAATCCGAGTTTTGAAATGCATTCCGGCTTGCACGGGGCGAAGGGTAAGCGGATACGTGAACTCGTCCCGGATCTGGACACACATTGGTATGAAATGTACGGCAAGGTCGCGTTGACCGGCGAACCGTTTCAGGTGTTAGGCGAAGTCCACGAAATGGACGGCCGCTGGTTCGACTTGCGTGCATCCCGGCTGGGCGGGCCGGATAGTCGCAAAGTCGCCGTCCTGTTCAATGACGCGACCGAGCGCGCTCATATCGAAATCGCGCTGCGCGAGGCCAAGGAAGCCGCGGACAAGGCCAACCGCGCCAAGTCGGAGTTCCTGTCCAGCATGAGCCATGAACTGCGTACACCGCTCAATGCAATGCTCGGGTTTGCCCAACTCATCGAAGCCGAGTTGCAGGCGCCGACCCCCATCCAGAAGCGCAGTATCGATCAGATTCTCAAAGCCGGGTGGTACCTGCTCTCGCTGGTGGATGAAATCCTCGATCTCGCCGTGATCGAGTCCGGGACACTCGCTTTATCGATGGAGGCAGTGCCGCTGGCCGAAATCATGCGCGAGTGCCAGGCAATGGTGGAATCACAGGCGCAGAAGCGCGGGATTCACATATCATTTCCACACTTTGATGTTCCGTGCCACGTCAACGCGGACCGGAACCGGGTCAAACAAGTTCTCAGTAACCTGCTTACCAATGCAATCAAATACAACAAGCCGGAAGGAGCGGTGAAGGTAGACTGGGTGATCAGCACACCGGGGCGCGTTCGCATCAGCGTCGAAGACACCGGTGACGGCTTGCCACCAGCCAAACTGGCGCAGCTTTTCCAGCCATTTAATCGTCTCGGCAGGGAGTCCGGCGCCGAGCAAGGTACAGGCATTGGCCTGGTGGTGTCCAAGCGAATAGTCGAAATGTTAGGCGGCGCAATCGGCGTGGAAAGCGCAATCGGCAAGGGCAGTGTGTTCTGGTTTGAATTAAATCTGACGACCGATTCACGACCGGTCACCGGTGCGGCCCGAGCCGCTGCGGCCGCCGTGGTGCCGGCGCAAATCGACGCGCCGTTGCGCACCCTGCTCTACATCGAGGACAATCCGGCGAACCTGTCGCTGGTGCAAAACATCATCGCGCGCCGACCGGATATTCGTTTGCTGACTGCGACGACCGGTGACAGTGGCATCGAGATCGCCCGCACGGTCCTGCCCGATGTTATTTTGATGGACATCAACCTGCCCGGCATGAGCGGGATCGAGGCGATGAAAATTTTGGCCGAAGGCCCGGCAACCGCGCACATACCGGTGGTTGCGCTCAGTGCCAACGCCATGGCTCACGACGTCAGGGGCGGTCACGGTGCCGGGTTCTTCCGCTATCTGACCAAGCCGGTCAAGATCAACGAGTTGATGGAAACGCTGGATCTGGCACTGGAAGTTGCGCTTGCCGCGGCAGGTCGCGCAACCAAAACGGAACAGGCATGACGGTTTTGGCGTCCGCTATTCCCGCTGTCAGCGCGCCGCTGCTTGAGGATCAGTCGCGCAATATCGACCGACACGGCCAATGGCTTGGCGAACGGACACACCAATCATCAACATGACCGGTTGGGCCACGGTCCGCGGCGTCAACTCGGTGAGCCGGCAGTCGGGCTTAACTGGTGGGCACCCGCGCTTCATCTCGCGCAATTCGCACCAGTTCTTTGCCAATATCTTCGGGTGAAAGGACAAAATCGATGCAGCCGCTGTCAATGGCACTCTCTGGCATGTCCGGTTGACGCGCGGTACTCAGCTTTTGCGCGATGGTAATTCCGCCCACCTGCTGAATGCCACACAGGGCCGCCGCGCCATCGCCATCATAGCCGGAGACAATCACGGCAACCAGTTTGCCGTCCCAGTAGCGCGTCAGGGAGCGCAGAAACACCGTGATGACATCCGGCCAGCCACGCGGTTTGGAGATGGGTTTTAGACGAAACTCGCCATCCACGACATGCAAATCCCGATTCGCCGGAATGATGAATACACGATTTGGTTTAATGGTCAAACTGTCGGTGATGAGATCAACCGGCATGCTTGTGTAGTTGGGAAGGATTTCATGCAGCTGGGTCGGCGTGTCGCGCATGTGATT
>JANPBQ010000085.1:0-8473 GCA_031430555.1 Betaproteobacteria bacterium | reverse complement strand
GAATGGCGGCAAGCGCTTCGGCGTTCTGGCCAGTGACAAAATTGGCAAGACTTGGGGCCGGCGTGGGAATGAGATCCAAAACGAGTTGCTTCACAGGCGAATTATACCGTTGCCCTTCCAGGCGACTCGCAATTCTCACATAGCGCCGGTTGATCACGCGAAAAAAAACGGCCAGTGGTGACACTGGCCGTTTTTAGTGTTGCGAGGTACGTTACATCAGAACTCGTAACGGAAGGTCGCTTGCACCGCCCACTGTGATTCGCCTTTGGATTGCTTGATGACGAGATCTTCGTTGGTGACACCACTTAGCCGATAGATGTATCTGCCGCTGGCATCCAAACCACCGAACTGTACGAAGCTACGCGCGTAACCGCCGCCGTTACCCTGTATGCCGGCAAATTGCACTTCATTGATTTGGCCCCACTTCTTGTTGAGCAGGTTGCCCAGGTTCAAGATATCAAGTACAAACACTGACTTGTGGCCCTTGAAGAAACCGGGCAACTCCTGGCTGATACGCATATCAACGCTACTGGCCCATGGCGAAAAACTGGATGCGCGTTCAACAACACGCCCCTTATAGTCACGCAAGCCTTCATGTGAATTGACGATAGCCCAAAAGGCCGACTCATTACGGCGATCCGTAGCGGTGTCGCCGGCAAATACAACCTCATCGGAGCCCGGCGCCGACGGGATATACATCAAGTCATTGCTTTGGGTACCGTCGCCGTTCGCATCGTTATCGAATGTCCAGCTATACGGCTTACCCTTACGCGTTTCGGCAAACAGGCCAACTGACGTCTTGTAGCTTCCGAAGAAATTATATTGCCAGTTCATCGTACCGTTTACACGATTCCTGACGAGCCAGGCCGCATTGGCCGCAACCTCCTCGTTGGGATTCAGAATTGCCCTGGTCTGGAAGTTTGTATTCGACGTGGACGACGTTAGCGGGCTCACCTCTTTCGCACTGGTGTAGGTATAAGCCAGCGACCAGCCCCAACCCTTGCTGGTCGGACGACTTAACGAGACAGTGGCCAAATTGCCACCGCCCTTATCTGTTCCCGCTACGCGCAACACGGTCGCGAAACTACGGTTACGCAGCGCTGTGTTGCCGAATCCGGCACAAGCTGCTCCGGGCCCCCAGCAATTCGCGGCATATGATTGCGGCGTATAAAACAGCTCGCGACCATCCGTACCAATACGGGTCGGTTCACCCATGTTCAGATTCTGGTAATAGAGTCCTTGCTTGGTCTTGGTGTACAAGTACTCCAATCCGAACACCAAACCACCAAAAGGTAATTCATGCTCGAAGCCCAGGTTGGCTTTCCAAACCGATGGTTGGCCCATATTTGGGTCGACGAAGTCCACATCCGCGGCAGCGGCGACACCAGGGATGCTGGTCGGCTGGGTCGCAGGATTGGCGCTGAAGAACCCACCCGTTATTGGACACGCGGTTGTCCCCCCCGGGGCCCCCGAACAGGTAACGGTACGCCGCACTACACCCGTATTCTGAAATGGATTGGCAAGCCAGACGTTGGCCGCGCCCCCTTGGAACAGACCGAAGCCACCGCGCAATTGGGTTGGACGTGCGCTGTCGAATGTGTAGTTGAAACCAACCCGGGGCTGATACAGATTTGTGCCGTCGATGGTTTGGGTATTGTCCAGACCGAATCCACCGGTCGCGCTCACAATCGTATTACCTGAAACGCTGCCCTTGACAGGCGCTGCCGCAGCCGCCGCATTCGCGATCGGCCTCTCGGGGACACTGAGTGAGTCAAGTCGAATGCCGGCTGAAACAGTCAAGTTGCTGTTGATGGCCCAAGTATCCTGCAGGAAAACACCCAGGTTCTTCAGGGTGAAGTTCGCCGTCGCATCGGTGATCGCCTTGCCGGGCGCGGGAATTTGCAGAGTATATGCGCTGGGACGTCCGCGACTGAAGTTTTCCAGCACTGCCTGCTCAATCACCGCCGAAGTCGAAGCTGATGCTCCTCCGCAAGTGACGGCGCCAAACGTGTAGGTAAAGGTAGCGCTGCTGTTTACGCAAGAAAACGTATAGTTGCCTCTGGTGTTCTGCACGAACGCGTTGAAAATCTTGTTGTCGCTGTAGTCGGAACCGAACTTCACTTCGTGCGTGCCTAGAGTCCAGTTCGCGCCAAGGTAGGCGTCCTGAGTCTCAGTCGCCAGGTTATTGAAATGACGGCTGCGTTCTGTCCCAAAAATGATACCGCGGGTACCTGTGCCGAAAGAGGCCAGTGCACCGGCAGGCAGTGGGCCTGTGAGATTCAGCTTGATCTCGGGGGTGTCCACCGTGTTGACGGGTTTGCTCTTGTAATCGCGCGTCGAAAACTTGGCTTCGGTCGAAAACGTGGGCGTCCAGTCGGCGAACCATTGTCCGACTATCGTTTCAATTTCCTTGACCTGTGTGAAAAGATGTGAGCTCAGCGTCATCTGATTAGGGAAGTAGTCAGGGAACTGCGGCTCTGTCTGCTCGGTCTTGGCATAACGAACGCTCGCGCGATGTTGCGCACTGATGTTCCAGTCGAGCTTGAGCAACGTGTCCTTGACCAGTAATTTGGCGCCGGTAACCGGGTCTGCTGTGCCTATGTTTAGCGAATACTGGCTCGATGCGAGTGCGGCGGCTGACGACACGAAAGCAGGGGTTATGGGAACAGTGGTGCCGCTGCTGCCTCCAATCAGGCCGATGTCCGGAACGTTTCGGGTGCTTTCCAGTTCCTCGTACGAGGCGAAGAAAAACAGTTTGTCCTTGATAATCGGCCCACCCAAGGTCACGCCTTTGGTGTTTTCCTTGAACGCAGGCGCATCGGAGTAGACCTCGGTGGCTCGGTTATAACGCTGTCCAACCAGCTTGTCGTCTCGCGTAATGTAATAGATGCTGCCCTTGAAATCGTTGGTGCCCGATTTGGTGACCGCATTGATATTTGCGCCGGTATAGCCCTTCTGGGTTACGTCGTAGTTCGAGACGTTGACTTGCACCGACTGGATCGCGTCGATCGAGATCGGCTGTTTGGCGGTCGGCGAATTGTTCGATTCAAGGCCAAACGTGTCGTTAGTGGTGACGCCGTCTATGGTCAGCGAGTTGTACTTAATGTTCTGGCCGGCGGCTGAAATTTCGCCTTGTTGTTTGTCAGTTTGCGCAACGCGAGGGTCCATACGCGCATAGTCCTGCAGGTTGCGCTGCACCGATGCAAAAGCGTCCAGTTCGGCGCGGCCAATGCTGGTGGTGGCACCCATCGCGGTGTTGCTGAACTTATCGGAGCCGACATTCTGGCCGGTTACAACAATGGTATCGACCGTCTGGGTCGCGCCGCCGAGCTTGGCATCGATGCTGGCGGTTTCGGCGAGTTGCAGATAGACGTTTTCACGCTTGTCGTTCAAGCCATCCTTGGCGATGGTAATCGTGTAGGGGCCGCCGGTGCGCAGACCACGCGCCAGATAGCGCCCCTCGGCATCGGTGGTGAGGTTGCTGACCGAACCGGATTCTATATGGCGAACGGTCACTTGCGCGCCGGCGACGGCCTTGCCGTCGCCCCCGGTGATGCGACCGCCGATGGCGGACGTGGTGTTCTGCGCGAACGCTGACACTGAACCCAATGCTATGGCGACGGCCAGCGCGAGTTTGGAAAGGCGCACTCGAGTAATGCTGTTCATGATTTTGACCCCGGAATGATGGTGAAGATAGTGACGGGAAGTGCTACGGATTTCGCCCATTTGCCCGAACGGAAAACTGCGTTTCAGCACAAAAAAATCGCGCCGGAATTCAAGAATTCAGGGCCAGATTTATATACAGCTTTATAGCGGGCGATTATGACGGATTCAAGACTATAAGTGAACCAATCAGTCAGGATACGGGCCACGTTGAAACAATAAAATCAATGCCAACAAGGACTTCCAATGGAATCCTCGAATGACACGTTAATATCGGAGGCTAGATTTCTGATAGTTGAAGGCAAGAAATTGTTGCGCCCGTACAACAGCGCATTCCGCCCGCAGGAATCAGGCCGACACGCGAAGACTCAATTGCGGCGGGAAATGCGTTTTCCCAGGGGTGGCGGTGTGTACGGCGATGCGGCAGACAAGTAGTTGCCTAGTGCGTCAACATCGAGCAATCCGACAACCCGATCTGTGCCCGTTGAAAAGACGCTGAAACCTTCGCTGCCGGCGGCCAGAAAACTATTGGCTATGGCACGGTAGCGCTCATCCGGTTTGATCATGATGCCGTTGAGCGTGATCGAGTCGGCAATGATCTTGTCACCCTTCTGGCGCGAGTCATCCCAACTATAGGCAAAGCCGCGCGACACCCCCATGATGCGAACGCGGTCACCGGTGAATTGCTGCTCCAGCGCTTCCTTGATCTGCGCGCCCGTGAGTGTCATCGCAATGAGGTTGTTCTGGAACGGCTGGATCTTGAACAAATCGCCATAGGTGACGCTACCGTCCGCCGCCGGAATCAGCGGCGAGCGCACCGAATCGGGATTGTTGAATGCAATCGCCTGGGGGTCATTGACGACAAAATGGGCCGCCGACAAAGATGGATTGTCCCCGCGATTTTTTGAAATCGGCCCGGCCGACTGGTGAGCATCCGCCACCAAATTGCCGATTTCGGTTTCGTCGAGCGCGACACGATTAAGCTCAAGCTCCCGCGTCGCTTTGGCCACGATCCGATTTTCCAGCGGCTTTGCCAACGCGACGTAAGTCTCAAGCGGTGCGGCGAGCCGTTGATCTCTCGGACCCGTCGGGTTCACCAGATGATTGCGCGCTGATTTGCCGGCGACATCGCGGCTGACGCGATCCAGTTTCAAGTCAATTTCAGTGAGCATCGTGCCGAAACTGTTGGCACTGGTCACAAGTTTGCCGCCGAAATGGCAAACGTAATGGACGTGGGTGTGCGCGCTGATCACCACGTCGATGGCCGCATCGAAGCGCTCGACCATTTCCTTGAAACCATTGTCGCTCTCGAAATTGACGCACTCGTCAAAGCCACCGGATTGCAAACCGCCCTGATGCCAAAGCACCACGATCGCTTCAATGCCCTGCACGCGAATCTGCGGAACCAATGCGTTGACCGTCTCGACCTCGTCGAGAAACCGCAGACCCCGTGTACTCTCAGAGTGAACGAGACTCGGCGTGTCGCGCAAGGTCATGCCGATAAACGCCACCTTGATGCCCTCGAATTCCTTGAAGCCCCACGCGGGAAACAGCGGCTTGCCGGTGGATTCCTCGATCACGTTGGCGGCAAGGAAAGTGAAATTGGCGCCGGCAAACGGCGCGCGGCCCTCGCAATCGGGCTGCCCGGTTTTGTCATCGACTTTGCAGCCGCCGTTTTTCAGGCGCTTGAGGTGCGTAATGCCGTGATCAAATTCGTGATTGCCAATCGCGTGAAAATCAATGCCGACTAGATTCATGGCTTCAATCGTGGGCACATCTTTGAACAACGCCGACAACAACGGTGTCGCGCCGACCATATCACCCGCCGACACCATCGCGTGATTCGGATTCTTCGCTTTCAGGCTTTGCGCGAGCGCTGAAAATTGTTCAATGCCGCCAGCGGCTTCGAATCGAAAGCCGGTCGACTTGCTCGCGTCCGCCACCGGCACCCGCAGTCCGGGCGTTTTCAGGTTGCCGTGAAAATCGTTGAAGGCGATGAGTTTTACGTCAATCGTTGACGCGGAGGGCGTCTTGACGGCATCGCGCCCGACGGTGGCGCATCCGCCAACCAGGTAAATGAGAAGGCAAACCAGCGGCAACCGCACTCGTTTCATGAACGTGACTTTCGCGTTTTGAGGGAAGTAGCGCGCCATTTTACGCCAGCCACCAAACGCCCTTGCGCGCGTCGCCATGAAAGACAAGCGTTCACGTTCCCCGGTATGATTCCGCCTTCCCTTCCATTTTTCCGGCATCGCGCCAGGAGCCAATTCTTATGCCACTCGCCCTGCAAAGCCTGATGGGTTTTATCCTGTTGTTTGTCTTCGCGTGGGCGATTTCGGAAAAGCGCAACGTCATCAATTGGCGCACGGTGTTCGGCGCGATCGTGTTGCAAGTGGTGCTGTTCTTGCTGTTGTTCAAATTTCCGTGGTTCAAGGAAATGTCGATGCTGTTGAACGACGCGTTGAACGGCGTGGCGGCGGCGACGCGCGAAGGCACCAAGTTTGTATTCGGCTATTTAGGCGGCGCGGATACGCCGTTCAAGATCGAAGAGGGCCGCAGCCCATTCATTTTGATGACCAACGCCTTGCCGTTGATCATCGTCGTCTCGGCGCTGTCTTCATTGTTGTTTTACTTGCGTATCCTGCCAATGATCGTGAATGCGTTTTCGTGGGTATTGAAAAAATCGATCGGCGTCGGCGGCGCGGTGGGGGTATCCACGGCGGCAAATATCTTTCTCGGCACCGTCGAAGCGCCAATGTTCATCAAGCCCTACCTCGCGAAATTGTCGCGCGGCGAATTATTCATCACCATGGCGGGCGGTATGGCCGGCATTGCGGGTACGGTGATGGTGTTATACGGCATCATCCTCGCGCCGGTGGTGCCGGATGCGATCGGCCATGTGCTGATCGTCTCGTTCATCAGCGCGCCGGCGGCGGTGGCGTTCTCGGCGCTGATGATTCCGCACGAGGGGCCTGTGACCGATGGCGACATCGCCGTCGACAAACCCTCGAGCAGCCTGATGGATGCCGTGACGCAAGGCACAGTCGATGGTGTCGCGAGCTACATCAATGTCGCCGCGATGCTGATTGTGTTGACCGCGTTGATCGCACTCACCAACATGATTCTCGGCATACCGTTCGAAAAGGGTGCGGGGCCGACGCTGCAAGGCATCCTCGGCTGGTTCATGGCACCGGTGGTGTGGCTGATTGGTATTCCTTGGGCGGAAGCGCAAACGGCCGGTGCACTGATGGGTACCAAGACAGTGTTGAACGAATTTATCGCTTTCCTGGACCTCGCCAAAATGGGACCGACCGCGATGGCTGAGCGCAGCCGCGTGATCATGATTTACGCGCTGTGCGGCTTCGCCAATTTCGCCTCGATCGGCATCATCATCGGCGGCTTGGGCTCGATCTGCCCCGAGCGGCGCGACGACATCATCGACATGGGATATAAGAGTCTGATTGCAGGAACGTTGGCGACGCTTTCGTGCGGGGCGCTGGTGGGGATCATTTATTGACGGTTAGAGAATTACGTCGCTCCCGCCGGCGCGGGAACGACGGGTCTAGTTTGATTGCACGAATATTTCGGGGCCACACATGCCAATCGTCACCGACCTGAGCCGCAGCGCCAACGCAACGCCGCTCACCATTGTCCACACGGATAATTACGCCGCGTTCCTCAGCCACGCCGATGCGCGCGCCAAAACCTGGCTCGCGGCGACCGATTTTCGCGCCAAGCCCGGTAGCCATGCATTGATCCCTTCCGCAGACGGCGGCATCGCCGAGGTGGTGGTGGGCGTAAAAAGTGCCGAGGATATTTACGCGCTCGCGCATTTGCCGCTGGCGTTGCCGGCGGGCGACTACCTGATTGCCAGCCACCACGACACGCTGGATGAGTTCGCCACGTTGCTCGGCTGGGGGCTCGGCAGCTATCAATTCACACGCTACAAGAAGCCACCACGCGCGCCGGCGAATCTGATCGTCGCCGAAAGTGACACGCTGACCCGCGTCGAGAAGGTGCTTGCCGCGAGCACGTTGATCCGCGATCTCGTCAATACGCCCACCGAAGACATGGGACCGGAACATTTATCCGATGTCGCGAAAAATCTCGCCAAAGAATTTGGCGCCGCCTTCCGCGAATGGGTCGGCGACGATCTGCCCGCGCACAATTTTCCCGCCATCCACGCCGTCGGGCGTGCGAGCCACCGCCCACCGCGATTGATCGAACTCACCTGGGGCGAGGAAAGAAATCCGCGCGTCGCCATCGTCGGCAAGGGTGTCTGCTTTGACACCGGCGGCCTGGATATTAAAAGTGCCGACGGCATGCGTCACATGAAAAAAGACATGGGCGGCGGCGCGCACGCACTGGGGATTGCGCGGCTCATCATGGCGCTCAATTTGCCGCTGCGGTTGCACATGTTGTTGCCGGCGGTCGAGAACGCGATTTCCGGTAATGCCTATCGCCCGGGCGAGATCGTTGCGACGCGCAAAGGCCTCAATATCGAAATCGGCAACACCGATGCCGAGGGCCGCGTGATTCTGTCGGACGCGCTTACCTTCGCAGCGGAATCAAAGCCGCAGCTCATCATCGATTTCGCCACACTCACCGGTGCCGCGCGTGTGGCGCTAGGGCCGGAATTGCCCGCGCTGTTTTCCAACCGCGAAGATTGGGCCGCCGCGCTGATCAATGCCTCGCAATCGGAGCAAGATCCGCTATGGCGCATGCCGCTCTGGCAGAGTTACAACGACATGATCAAGAGCAATATCGGCGACATCATCAATACCGGCGGCGCGCAGGCCGGGGCAGTCAC
>JANPBQ010000084.1:0-6804 GCA_031430555.1 Betaproteobacteria bacterium | reverse complement strand
GCACTTGCCCCTTACGGCAACCGTCGCGATCCGGCGCAGTACCCCGACACTCACACCACCATCCGTTTGCCCGAGCGTGTCAGCCGGTTTCAATCCGGCACCGGCAATTTCGATTGGTACAAGATCGCGCTCACGCACCGCGCCGCGCACTATGAAGGCGGCACGTTTGCGTTCGACTTTCTGCGCGATGCGGCGCATTTTTCGCGATTGCGGCCGGCATCATTGGCGGGCATTGCGCACCATGAAAACGAATCTCAACTGGAAACCTTTTTCGGCTTGTTCGCGCAGCGCAAACTGGCCATCGAAATCTTTACGGTGATGGAAGATTTGCGCCTCGACGAGTGGTCCAAGCGGCGCTACCCGGGTCTCAATGCGGGATTCGAAAAGATCCAGCGCGCCGCATTGCACGATCGACCGTTGCTCGCCGGATTGGGGCCGCGCAATGCGCTCGCGGAATTGATGGTGCGCACCAGTCTCGCCTCCACGCGGCCATTCGATTTGCCCGCGTTGCTGCACGAACCCGCGCGACGCATGCTCAAGGTGATGGCGCCGCTGACGCAAGCCGATGCGCGCGTGGAAGACAGCGCCGAGGCCGCAATGCGCGCCTATTGTCTGCTGGTGGCGCTACCGAATATGCAGGCCGATTATGGCCTGGCCATCGCAGTCGATTTGTCGATTCCAGTGGACGAGCCCGCGTGGCAAACCGATTGGCCGGAACCGGAAAAAACCCATCTTGAAGGCGACGACGTGCTGGCGACCGAGATGGCGATGGTGTCGTACCGCGACCAACTCGGTTCACGATACACACACTATCAAGGCGCGGGGCCGCTGGATCAGCAGGCAATCTATCGGTTTACAGAGGATGTCGCGTCGGCAGCGGGTGCCAAATCAGCGCTTGAAGAGGATGACCGTCCCAAGCCACCGGACGAGCCAATGGAACACGATCACCACGATCACTTCGGCGAGGATGAAGCGCATCTGAACAGCGGCGAATTGCATAGCCACGAGGTATTTTCGTTCGTCTATCCCGAGTGGGATCACGTGGCGAACGCGTACAAGCGCAACTGGTGCTGCGTCAAGGAATCGCGCATCGATCCGGCGTTGTCGGCGACCTACTTCGATGAGACGCTGCGTGCCTATGGTCGCCTTGCCCCGGAAATTCAACGGCATTTCGAGCGACTCGCCATTGAGGGATTGCGAAAAGTGCGCCGCATGGCAGAAGGCGATGATCTCGACCTCGATGCCGCCATCGAGTCACTGGTCGATCGCCGCGCCGGCGTGTCGCCCTCGGAGCAGGTCTATACCTCGCGGCAAAAAATCGCGCGCGATGTCGTGGCGGCATTTTTGATCGATAAAAGTTCGTCAACGGCCGAACACGTGGAACCCACCGGCAGCGATGCGGGTAAATTGATCGCGGAAATGAACTTGCATGGCCGAAATTACCGCACCATTCTTGACCTCGAAAAAGAAACCGCTGCGCTGTTGATGACATCGATCGAACGCATCGGCGACACCTACGGCATTTATTTCTTTTCCGGCTCGGGGCGCGAAGACGTGAAATTTCATGTGCTGAAAGATTTCGACGAGCGTTTGTCCGACCGGATCGCGGCGCGCATCGACAACATTCGGCCGTTGCACACGACGCGTATGGGCCCGGCGATCCGCCACACCATCCGCAAACTGCGCGGACAGGAAGCGCGCACCAAGTTGCTGATGTTGATTTCGGATGGCCGCCCGTTCGATCTCGACTATGGGCAGCAATACGGCGATGGCGCGGAAGTGGAATACGCGATTCAAGATACCCGCAAGGCGCTGAACGAAGCACGCGAGGCGGGCATCACGCCGTTTGTGCTGACGATCGATCCGCAAGGCAACGACTACCTGCGTGCGATGTGCGAAGGCATCGACTATGAAGTGCTGGAGGATATCAATCAGTTGCCGGAGCGGCTGCTGATGTTGTATCGCGGATTGACGGGGTGAGTTTCGGCGCGACGTTCACTCACATTCCTGTTCAACTTACCATCGATTTCCGTTCGCCCTGAGCTTGTCGAAGGGCATGGCGCAATATGCCCTTCGACAAGCTCAGGGCGAACGGTGAGTACTTCTATTTCGCGATCATTCCTGCTGTCATCCTGAGCAACGCGAAGGATCCTGTCATGACCAGATCCTTCGCGTTGCTCAGGATGACAATCTTGTTGGATGGGGAATGGAGGTGACACCGCCGCGCGACAACATCCCGACAATCTCTTCCACCGTCCGCACGCGCGCCATGCGCGGAAAAACTCGCCGCATGAATTGATCGTGATTGTCCAATTCGGGCGAGGTGCAGGCATCACTCGCGATCACCAGGTGGTAGTCCATATCCCGCGCCGCAAACGCGGTACTGGCCACGCCAACATCGGTGGAGCCACCGGCAATAATCAGGGTATCAATGCCGCGGGTACGCATTGCCAGATCAAGATAGGATTGATAAAACGCACTCCAGCGATATTTCGGAATTAGGTAGTCTTCCGACGCGGGTGCCAGTTCATCGATGACCTGCGCCTCCCAGGTACCTCCGGCGATGATCGGTTTGAAATTTGATTCGGTGTCAGGCGCAATCGGGCGCAAGCGGCCATCGGTATCGCGGATGGTTTGCGCGGTGGTCGCATTGTCCCCACGGTGATTGGCCGACGCGTAGCAAATCATCATTCGTTGCTGCCGCGCGGCAGCAAGCAGGATGGTCGATGCGGCGATCACGGGCGCATAGCGCGCTGTCGTCGATTGGTCGCCCTTCTTGATATGCCCATTGAGCATATCGAAGAACAACAACGCCGTTTTAACGGGATTCAATTCGTTTGCGGACAAGATATTTTCCCTGCAAAATATTGCAACCAATGTTTTTAGTCAATTGATACTGCTGTCATTCTGAGCGAAGCGAAGAATCTTGTTATGACGAGATTCTTCGCTTCGCTCAGAA
This sequence comes from Betaproteobacteria bacterium, assembly GCA_031430555.1. Taxonomy (GTDB): domain Bacteria; phylum Pseudomonadota; class Gammaproteobacteria; order Burkholderiales; family Usitatibacteraceae; genus UKL13-2. The sequence goes on along the minus strand of JANPBQ010000084.1, from coordinate 3,845 downwards.
TGACAGCAAATTGGCAAGGTAGGATGGGTGGAACACGACGATGCCCATCATCAATCGCACCATGCCGATGGGTATCGCTATGCTCCACCCATCCTACAATGAACTTGCCGGGAATGTACGTGATGCCGCTTATTAAACATCAACGCCCTTTCACCCTTAAACGCTGGCTGAAGAGCACGTCGAACCGTACCTTCTTCATCTACCCGCTGCTCGTTGTCGCGCTTGAAGTCATCATCCATCGCGGCGACTTGACCATATACCTCTGGGGAACGCCGCTGCTGCCGTGGGGTTATGCGCAATATCGCCTGAGTGGAAATTACCGCACCTTGAAAGGCGGTGGTGGGCCCGGGATCGAAATTCCGCCGGAGCGGATTGTCGATACCGGCATTTACGCGTGGACGCGAAATCCGATGTACCTGGGCCATCTGATTTTCATGTTGGGTCTCGCGATCACGTTTCTCTCGATCCCTGCGACGTTGCTATTTGTGTTTCATGTTGTCTGGTTTCAACGTCGTGTGCTTAACGATGAGGCGCACTTACACGAGCGGTTTGGCGTGGCCTACATCGCCTACATGGCGAAGGTGAAACGCTGGATTCCGGGTTTGGTCTGATATAGCGAGAATAAACGTAGAACGCCCCCGGATCGGGTCCGGGGCAGGCCATTTTACGGGCGTTTCGGAGCACAAACGAGCCAGAAGCCTCGCCAGCTATTGAGTTTCCCGCACTCCACCGCAAAAAATATTGTCATCCTGAGCGCAGCGAAGGATCTGCTTCATGCGACGAGATCCTTCGCTGCGCTCAGGATGACAGAGAGTTCTTATGCAGGATGACAGCACAATTTTTCGATTGGATGACTTGCCTTGGCACATCCAGGTTTTCGCCGGATTGACGTGCCACCGTTACGGCAAATTCAACGCCGCCCGCCGCCCCGCCCCCGGCGGTAAACAGGTAAACGTGATCGGCTGACTCGCACTCGCCAACGCGCGCAACGCTGCATCGGTGAGTCGATCGTTGTTCTTCATCAACCACGTTCCGTCGCTTTGCAGCAGCCCCGAATGCACCACACCTTCCCCGCTCGCGCGCGCGATCAGATCACAGGCGGCGCGCGGTGCGGTCACGGCGGCTTGTTGCTTCAGCAAACTCAATTGCGTCTCCAGCGCCGCATTCGAATTGGGCCGCCACGTCACCTGCTGACCGACGACGGGCGCGAAATCGGCATCCATCGCCATCACGAACGCGGCGACTTGCGCGCGCGTGGCGACCACCGGCTGCGGAAAATTGAAGACTGGATCGCTCAGGAATGATTCCAGCGTATCGACACTGCCATCGTGCGCGAAACCGAAGCCGCGGATTTGCTGGCCGGTCGATGCCGCCGTTGAAAGACTGAAGCCGAACATGCCGACTTTCTGATACACATTGCGCAATTGCGGCACTTTGAAATTCTCCGAAATGCGCCCGCCCTCGAACGACATCAGCCCGGCGGTGCCGAATTGCCGCGCGGCCGGATTCAGTGTGTGGCAGCTATTGCAACTGCCGAGCAGCGTGATCAGATTGTTGTTGAAGTAGATGTCACGCCCGGCTTGCTCGGATTCGTTCAACGTATTGTTGAGCGCCCGCACCGGGTTCGGTGGCATCGCCAGCGACAACGCGAAATCGGTGAAGCTCTGCATTTGACTCCCGCTCAGCGCCGATTCGCGCCCGACCAATTCAACAAAGGCGGGATTGAATTCCTTGAAGCTCGCTTCTTCGAGTGACTCCACCGCACCGCGCACGGTCGCGCGATTGGTGCCGGTGCGGTCGCCGCGCCAGTGCATCGGGCCGTTGCCGCGCATGCCGCGCAACGATTGAGTCCCCATCGGCCCTTTCAGCGGATGAAACCGAATCGTGGTGCGCGGATTGAGCGGCACATACGCGTTCGTATTCAGTTTCGTCGCCTCGTTTGGATTGCCCAAATCCCACGAGAGATGATCCATGTCGCCGAAGATGTGGCAGCTCGCGCACGATGAGGTGCCGTTGGCGGAAGTCTCGGTCGCGTCATACAAGAATTGCCGCCCCGTTTTCACCGCGGCACTTTCCGGCGAGAACATATTCACGGTACCGAGAATCGTCTTCGCCGCCGTATCGATCACGCTCACCGCATGCGCGATGCGGGAGTACACATACAATCGCGATCCGCCGGCATTGAGCGCCAGGCCGGAGGGGCCAGCGGGCACGGCGATATGTTGCGCACTGTCCGGCACAAACGCTGTCGGCGAAAGTGTCGCGGTGGACAATGCCGCCACCTTTGCGGAGCCGAACGCCGCCGTATACAACGTCGCACCATCAGGGCTGAACGCGAGCGCGGTCGGCTGCGCGAGGCTGCGCGCTTTCACGCCGGCCGGCACGGCGGCAGCCTGCGGCAATGAGAAATCGACGTGGCCATTGAGATGCACCGCATCGACGCGATTGGCCGCGACATTCACCACACTGATGCGGCTTTCTGCGATGCGGCCACGCACGGTGCTCGCCGCCGTTCCCGGCCCTTCAAAACGAATATGGTTTTGCGCGTGGGTGTTGCTCACATAAACCGCGCCGGTGGTGGGATGCACTGCCATGTTGAACAAAGTCGAGCCGATACTGCTCACCTGCGACGCAACCACCGGCAGCGCCGCGTTTGCATCGATCGCGAACAGATCAAAATCCGGCAAGGTGAACTTGACCTTGGCGCTCCAATCGGTGCCCGCTTCGTCGCGCCATGCGGCACCATCGAATCGCACAATCAATCCGGTGCCGGGTGCGACCACATTATCGGCGCTGCGATTCGGCAACGGTTTCGCGCTGCCGACCGCGTCGCGGTGCAAGGTCGTCGTGCGGTTGCCGGACATGAACGGCGCCGCATACACGCGGCTGCCGTCCGCATTCACCGCCAGCGCACGCGGCGTATCGGCGAACAGCGTGAGGATCGTCAACGGTTTTCCATTCAAGGTATCGTCGAGCGCGGCCGCATCGAACACCCAGACATCGGCGCGGCCCTGCCCGGCCGTGGCAAGACTCAAGCCATTGAAGCCCGGCCGATTTTGCCCACGCGCGGCGGCGGTGATAAAGGCGCGATCGCGATTGCTGCCGCCAAACACGATATCGCGCGGCTCATCGCCCACCAGCAAAGTGCGCAACACACGCGGCGTGCCATCGAGGCGCACCACACTTACCGAATCCGACAAATGATTCACCACCCACACTTCGTTCGCGTTGCGCTCCGCGACCGCGACCGGCTCCAGGCCGACCGAAATTGCACTCGTCAAACGCAATGTGTCGCCCTGCACGGCGTAAATTTCCAGGCAATTGGCGGGCGTATTGGTCACGTACAGTCGCTGGCCGTCGGCAGATAACGCGATGGGACGCACGGGGCCGCTTTCAAACACCGTCACCGAATTCGGCGCGGTATCGGCTGTTACCGAATCGCTGCCGGTACCGCACTGGAATACCGGCCTTTGCAAGGTCGTACCGAGGGCAAGTTCAATCTGTGCGCTGGTGACGGTGGTGGTCACGACCGGTGGGGGCGGTGTCGGCGTGGCAGGCGCGGAACTTGACGAACCGCCTCCGCCGCCGCAACCAGAAATCGCAATAAGTGCAAACAAGACTATCGACACATGGCGCATGGCTGAGGCCGCATTTGGAAGTGGTGAATCGGATACTACCTGCATGCGCGGATTTTGGGTAATGGGTGAGTTGTAGGTAATTTCCCTGTCACCCAGGCGCGCAACCACAATGGTTGCGCCGGGCCGGCGACTAATGTTGTGCGCCCGATACCCCGGTGCCAATGAATACGGGTCGTAGGATGGGTGGAGCGCAGCGATACCCATCGT
>JANPBQ010000083.1:0-4378 GCA_031430555.1 Betaproteobacteria bacterium | reverse complement strand
TCAATTATTTCCTTCCCCCGCGTAGGCGCATAAGCGCTAACTTAATCAAGAAAACCGTCAATATTACGTTGTCATCCTGAGCGTAGCGAAGGATCTCGTCGCATGAACAAGATCCTTCGCTACGCTCAGGATGACAGTCGTTTTTTCAAGCACGGCCAATTAAGTTAGCGCATATGCGCGTAGGCGGGGGGCCAAGTTTCGTAGCGGAATTGCAGAAAACTTGGATCCCCGCCTACGCGGGGAAAGGGCGCGCTTCAACATATTTAATTGCCGGATCAATAGAAGTACCCCTCGACAAAACTCCGCGTCCCGCCTGCCGTTCGGGCCGTTTTCGGCCTGAAAGCCGCGCCCCTGCTGGAGTTTAGCGATGAGGACGATCTTCCGAACTCTCCCGGCGCGGCGTGTCTAATCAATCTTTCTCTTTCAATCCTTGGACAACCACCGGAAAACCCATGAACGAACAAGACCAGAAATCCATCATCACCATCGCCTTGCTCGCGGCATTCGCCGATGGCGACAACAACGATCGCGAGCGTGCCGAGGTCAAGCGCATCGCCGATTCGCTTTCGCAATCCGGCGATATGAACATCGCCGCGATTTATCAGGATGTGTTGATGAAGCGCGCCTCGCTCGATGCAGCGGTGGCGGGACTTTCCTCGATGGAGGCGAAGAAGCTCGCGTTTGAACTTGCGGTGTGCGTCTGCGATGCCGACGGCTTGCAAAGCGACGCCGAGCACGCGTTTCTCGCTGGCCTGCGCGGCAAGTTGAATCTCGATCCGGTCGCCGCCAGTACGTTCAGCGCCAATGCCGATGCGCTGACCACCGCATCGCTATCCCAGCAGACCTCGTTCGAGCCGGCAATGCTGGCCAGCACCATGAGCAGTGCCGAGCAGGATAAGCTGATCCTCAACTATGCGATCCTGAACGGCGCGCTGGAATTGTTGCCCGAGTCGCTGGCCTCGATGGCGATCATTCCGTTGCAGATGAAAATGGTTTATCGCATCGGCAAATCGTACGGCTTTGAATTGGATCGCGGCCACATCAAGGATTTTCTCGCAACGGCAGGGGTAGGCATGGCCTCGCAATATCTTGAGCAGGTCGGCGTGAAATTGATCGGCAAAGTGTTTGGCGGCGGCTTGATCGGCGGGCTGATCGGCGGCCTTGCCAAACAGACCGTCAGTTCCGGTTTCTCCTTTGCCACCACCTATGCGCTGGGCCACCTCGCGAAGCGCTACTACGCTGGTGGCCGCACGTTCTCTTCTGCCGTGTTGAAAGACACCTACACCAGCCTGCTGGGTGAAGCGAAGAGCCTGCAAGGCCAGTACCTGCCGGCGATCCGCGAAAAGGCGCGCACCATCAACGTCGCGCAGATCCTTCAGGAAGTGCGGCAGTAGCGAGCTCGTTGTGCGGCCGGAAAGCCCGGCGGTAGAAAATGTTTGACCTTCCCATGGCGGGAAGGATTATCGTGTCTGCTTACCAACTGATTTTTTGGAGCCCCCGAATGATTGAATTGACCATCGACGACATGACCTGCGGCGGATGTGTGGCCAGTATTACCCGCGTCGTCAAGGGACTCGATCCCGACGCAGTGGTTGACGCTGACGTGGCCACCAAACACGTCCGCATTACCAGCCCAATCGATACTGCCGCAGTGGTGGCCGCGATCACCGCAGCGGGTTATCACCCGCAGGCGCGCTGAGTCACTCGCGAGGGTTGCCGCCATGTCGGCAGTGCTAGCGGCGGCGATCGATCTGCCGATCACCGGCATGACTTGCGCATCGTGCGCGAGCCGGGTCGAAGTCGCACTGTCGCGCCTGCCGGGCATTGACGCGGCTAACGTCAATCTCGCTACCGAGAAAGCCACGCTGCGCGCATCGTCCGTGATCGATGTCGGTGGCGCGATTGCGGCGATCGAGAAGGCCGGCTATGGCGTTGCGCTCGACACACTGGAAATTACCCTCGGCGGCATGACCTGCGCATCCTGTGTTGGGCGGGTGGAGCAGGCGATCGGCAAATTGCCGGGCGTGTTAAAGGCCACCGTCAATCTCGCCACCGAGCAGGCCAGCGTGCAATTTGTATCCGGCACATTGACGGCGGCGCAGATTATCAATGCCGTACAAAAAGCGGGCTATGAGGCCGCGCAGAAAACCACCGACAGCAAACCGGGCGCACAAGTATCACGACGCGAAGGCATTCATGTCATCGCCGCCGCCATCCTCACGCTGCCGTTGGTCGTGCCGATGGCAGGCGAATGGCTCGGGCAGCATTGGATGCTACCGGCATGGTGGCAATTTCTGCTGGCCACACCGGTGCAGTTTTATTTGGGTGCGCGCTTTTATCGCGCCGGATGGAAAGCGCTGCTCGCCAAAAGCGGCAATATGGATTTGCTGGTCGCACTCGGCACCAGCGCGGCGTATGGCCTCAGTATCTATCAATGGCAGGGGGCCGAATCTGATGCCATGCCGCATCTCTATTTCGAAGCCTCCGCCGTCGTCATCACGCTGGTGCTGCTCGGCAAGTGGCTGGAATCGCGCGCCAAGCGCCAGACCACCGAGGCGATTCGCGCGCTGCAGGCACTGCGCCCGGAACAGGCGCGCGTGCGGCGCGATGGCGTGGATGTCGATGTGCCGATCGATGCGGTGAAGATGGGCGATCTGGTGGTGGCGCGTCCCGGCGAACGCCTCGCGGTTGATGGCGTTGTTGCCGAGGGCGCCAGCCATGTCGATGAATCGTTGATCACCGGCGAAAGTCTGCCGGTGGCCAAACACGTGAGCGATCACGTCACGGGCGGCGCGGTCAACGGTGAAGGGTTGTTGATCGTAACGACATCCGCCATCGGGGCCGAGAGCACACTCGCGCGCATCATTCGCATGGTCGAATCGGCGCAAGCGGAGAAAGCACCGATTCAGCGATTGGTGGATCGCGTGAGCGCGGTATTCGTGCCGGTGGTGCTGGTGGCCGCGTTGCTGACCATGGCCGGCTGGTGGGCCTTCAATGGCGATTGGCAGCAAGGCCTCCTCAATGCGGTCGCGGTGCTGGTGATTGCGTGCCCGTGCGCGCTGGGCCTCGCCACACCGACGGCAATCATGGCCGGCACCGGTGTGGCGGCGCGCGTCGGCATTTTGATCAAAGACGCGACTGCGCTGGAAACCGCGCACCGTGTCGGACTGGTCGCGTTCGACAAGACCGGCACACTGACCGAAGGCAAACCAACGCTCATCGCCTGCGTGGCCGTCAATAATGACCGGCGCGAGTTGCTGGCCCTGGCCGGTGCGATTCAGCGCAACAGTGAACATCCGCTCGCGCGCGCGGTGATGGAGGCGGTCAAGCAGGAAAACATCGATGTTGTGGAAGCGCAGAATGTGAAGTCTCTGCCCGGCCGCGGCGTGCAGGCGAGCGTGGGTGGGAGGACGTTGGCAATTGTCAGCACGCGCCACATCGTTGAACTAAAGTTGGCCATCCCCGCTGCGCTGGTCGAGCCATCACGCCAATTGCAAGACGATGGTCGCAGCGTGTCGTGGTTGATCGATGCCGATAGTGCATCGGTGTTGGGAATGCTCGCCTTCGGCGATACATTGAAGCCCACGGCCCGCGCAGCCATCGAGCGTTTGCATCGGCTCGGCGTGAGGACCGCATTGATCAGCGGTGATAATCGCGGCAGCGCTGCGGCGGTGGCGAAAGCGCTCGGGATCGATGAGGTTCACGCCGAAGTTTTGCCCGCCGACAAAGCGCGCATCATCACCCAACTCAAATCCGGCGGACAACGGGTGGCGATGGTCGGCGACGGCATCAACGACGCGCCGGCGCTGGCGGCAGCGGATATCGGCATTGCGATGTCCACCGGCACCGATGTGGCGATGCACGCGGCCGGCATTACGCTGATGCGCGGCGATCCGGCATTGGTGGCGGACGCGCTGCAAATCTCGCGGCGCACGTACGCCAAGATTCGGCAAAATTTGTTCTGGGCGTTTATCTACAATGCGGTCGGCATTCCGGCGGCAGCGCTGGGCTTGTTGAACCCGATGATTGCCGGCGCGGCGATGGCGTTCTCCAGCGTGAGTGTGGTATCGAATGCGTTGCTGCTAAAACGCTGGAAGCCGGGCAAGTAGCTTATTTGCGCGCCTTGATCACCAGCGTCCCCGCGATCTTGTCGTGCCAGCCTTGTTTCTTTGCGTCGAAGCCGACCCAAATTAATCCGAGCAACAACGGAATCATCGAGACGTAATAGCCGAGGTAGCGAAGCACCGCCTGCCCCGCGCTGAGTTTGCCCAGCGTCTCTGCGTCGACCACAATCGCGCCGATCACCATCTTGCCGGGGGTCGCCTGCCGCGTGAGCCAGAAAATAATGATCGCCACTGCCGGGAAGAGATATTGCACC
>JANPBQ010000082.1:0-8370 GCA_031430555.1 Betaproteobacteria bacterium | reverse complement strand
TTCTCGGCCACCGAATTGCAACTTCGGCTCACGCGTCAGGAAATCGGCAGCATGCTGGGGTTGAAACTGGAAACCGTCAGTCGCGCGTTTTCACGCTTCGCCAAACTGGGGTTGATTTCAGTGGATTTGCGCCAAATCGTTTTGCGCGATATCGATGGGCTGCGCGAAATGGTTGATCATCCGGCGGATGCCGAGTTGCGCGGCGCATTGCGGGCGGCTTAGCGGCCTGCGCGCTGGCAATTTTTTTCGAGATAGTCTGCGTTGAGATTGGTTGATTCGAAGGGTGCGCATTTTCAATCGTCGTTCCCGCCTATGCGGGAACGACGTAGCTTTATGCAAGCGGCGGTCGCGCCTCTTTGAGCAGCGCTTCAATGCGCGCAATCAAATCATCCTGCTGGTAGGGTTTGGCGAGAAATTGAACCGGCCTCACATCGGCGACCCCCAATGAGCCGTGGGCGAATCCGGACGTATAGAGCACCGGTAAATCCGCGCGTATCTTCAGCGCCGCAGCCACCAGCTTCGGGCCGGTTTCACCCCCACCGAGCACCACGTCGGTGAACAACAGCGAGATCGGGTTCGGCCCCGCCAACCAGCGCAGGGCGTCCTCCATGCCGGTGGCGCGCAGGACGCGGAAACCGCAACGTGTGAGGAACATATCGGCGATGTTGAGGACTTCGAGATCGTCATCGACGGCAAGAATCGTGACTGTATCGGCACGCGATTGAACGGCGGCGCTTGGCATGCCGGCCAATGTTGCCGCCGCATCTGTCGCGTGAGCCGTGGCCGGAAAAAACAGGCGTACTTCGGTACCGCGCCCCACTTCACTTTCCATACGGATGGTGCCGCCTGATTGCTTGGCAAAGCCATACACCATGCTGAGGCCAAGCCCGCTGCCTTTGCCGCTCGGCTTGGTCGTAAAAAACGGCTCGTAAGCGCGGCGCAACACATCTGGCGGCATGCCCTGGCCCGTGTCAGCAACCGCGATCATCACGTAGTGTCCGGGTGGCAGTTCCGGCGAGATGTCCAGCGTCGTCGCGGTGACAGCGACCGGTGCCGCCGTCATGCGCAAGCTTCCGCCACCGGGCATGGCATCGCGCGCATTCAAGGCGAGATTGACGATGGCGTTGTCGAGTTGGAATGGGTCGGCCAAGCAGGCGGGGCAGCCGGGCGCAATCTGGATGTCGATCTGGATCGCCTCGCCCAGCGTGCGTTGCAGCATTTCATTGAGCGCGCCGAGTGTCGCCGCCGGGTCGATTGCGCTTGGTGCCAGCGACTGCTTGCGCGAAAAGGTCAATAATTTTTGTGTGAGCGCCGCGCCGCGTTGCGATGCGCGCTGGGCAGACTCCACCAGCTTGATGAAGCCACTTCCTTCAGGTTCGAGTGCTTCGCGCAGCATTTGCAGATTGCCCATCACAACCGTCAGGATGTTATTGAAATCATGGGCAATGCCGCCGGTCAGTTGGCCGATCGATTCAAGCCGCTGGGCATGCGCAAGTTGTGCTTCGACCTCGCCGCGCATGATCAATTCGACGAACAGGTTGCCCACCATTTGCAAGAAATTAAGTTCCTCCTCGGCGAAACGGTTTTGCTTTTGCGAATGGGTCTCCAAGAGGCCGATCAATCCGCTCTTACTGGTCATGGGTACGCGCACGCTGCTGGCGACGCCCAGCGCGCGCGTGAGGATTGCATCGACGCCCACATCGGCACTTGCGTCGACTGAATAGTCGCGGACGATGCGCGATCGCACGATAGCCGGCGATAGGGACGCATCCATCGCGATCAGATTGGCGTCGCGTTCGATTTCCGCCAGCAGCGATTCCGGCACGCCATGCGATGCGCGCAGTCGCAGTCGCGCGCCGTCCTCCGCCCAATAAATAATTACGACGTCGGTGCGCAGTGTCTCAACGATGAAACCCGGGATCGCCGCGAGCAATTCATCGACGCCCTTGGCGCGCATGGCGAGTTCACCGAGCCGCACCAACTGCGAACTGTAAAGCGCGCGCGTCGCAGCGTTCTTGAAACGCATTGTATGCGTCAGATCGCGGATCGATGCCGCGACAAACGCACCGCCGTCCCGCTTGAAGGGATTCAACGCGATCTCAACGGGAAATTCGACGCCATCGCGGCGCAAGCCCGACAATTCAAGATCGATGCCCATCGGTCGTGCATCGGGATCACGGCTGAAGCGCTGACGGTGCTTTTCATGGCCGGCGCTGAAGCGCGCAGGAATGAGGCGCTCGATCGGCGCACCGGTCAACTCAGCGCGCGTCCAGCCAAATAAATCGCACGCCTTGGTATTGGCCAGCACGATCATGCCGGCGCTATCGACCACGACGGTCGCATCCGGAACCGCCTCGAACAGCATTGCGTCGGGAGACGCACTCCAATCCGGCAATGTATTGCTGTCAGCCACTCTTCGCACCAGCCGGATGCAAACGAGTCACCTCGACCGCGAATTGATAGCCGAGGCCGCGCACCGCCTTGATGATCCGCGGCTGCTCGGGGTTGTCGCGAATTTTCTTGCGCAATCGTCCGATCTGCACGTCAATTGTGCGATCGAACGGGCCGGCGTCGCGGTGGTGAATGATTTCCATCAACTGATCGCGGCTCAATACCCGCTGCGGCCGCTCCACCAGCGTCAACAGCAAATCGAACTCACCGCGTGTGAGGGCGACATCGATTCCCTCGGGGGACGACAGGCTGCGCGCGCCGGTATCAAGCGTCCATCCGCCAAAGGCGTAGCGGTGGTGGGTGGTGGCGGCGCTTGGCATCGCGTCGGTGGCCGATGGTGGCGCTGGCACCGCAGAGTCACCGCTGCCGGCGCGCCTCATCACCGCTTTCACGCGCGCCAGCAATTCGCGCAGGTCGAAGGGCTTGGCCACATAGTCGTCCGCGCCGACTTCAAGGCCGACCACGCGGTCGATGGTTTCGCCCCGCCCGGAAACGATGATGACGGGACCGCGCCAATGCGTCCGCAGATATCTGGCGAGATCGAGCCCGTCTTCCCCGGGCAGGCCCAGATCCAACAGCACCACATCGATGCCGCCGCCGGCAATCGCCACGCGCATCGCGTCACCGGATGGGACGCACGTCACCTCAAAGCCGTAGAGACCAAAGTAGTTTGCGATCAGTTCGTTGACTTCCGGGTCATCATCGACTGTGAGCAGGTGCTGCATGGCGGTGTTCCCGTGGTCGAAGTGGCAGATCGATTTTTCGTTTACAAGTCATTTACCAAACGTTACAAAACTCTGCACGAAACTTTGTCGGACTTTGCCGACAAAATCGTAGCATCAATCCTGTGGCGAACACCAACTATAAAGTCAAAACGTGATCGCCGAAAACCGAAACAGGAACTGCGCGACGACGCATGCCGACACTTCCAAAAACCGAACCGATAAACCCCGCCTATCCGGTGGAATTCGCGGTGGGGCAAATCTATGCGCAACATCGCAACATGGCGCGCGTGTACAAGCGGCTGGAGGCGCACGCCTTGGACGTTGCGAAAGCGCAGTGTCCGGCGGACGCCGCCTTGATCGCCGCCATTTTGCGCTACATCGATATTTTCTCGTACCGATTTCACCATCCGGTTGAAGACACCTATCTGCTGTCCGCGATGCGCGAAAGCGGCGCGGACGATGGCGTGATCGACGCCGCGATGCGCAGTCATATCGACGGTGCAAACAAGATTGCCGCCTTGCGAAACGAGTTTGACGTCTCGTGTCGCGGGGAAGAGGACATTGGCCCGCCATTCATGTCGGCATTGCACGAATACATTTCCTTCGAGTTGCGGCATATCGACTTTGAGGAAAACGTGGTGCTGCCCTGCGCCGTTGATGCGCTTCCCGCTGAAGATTGGCGCGCGATCGCAGAAGCGTTTGGTTCGTACGAAGATCCGCTGTTTGGCGCGCATCCGGAACCGGAATTGGCACCGCTCTACCATCTATTGAGCGCGTCCGCGGCGTCGCTACACTGAGCGCGGACGCGGCAATTTTTTCACATTGCATGCCGCAAATTTGATGCACATCAAAGCGACCGAGCGCAGATGCGCGACCATGCAGGCATGCTTTACACCGAATCCATCGCACCCTACACGTCGCGGTCCGACGCGCCGATCCTGATCGACACCGATCTGATCCGCAAATACGACAAGCCCGGTCCGCGCTACACCTCCTACCCGACGGCCGATCGATTCATCGAGGCCCATGGCGCGGATACCCATCGGGCGAGCCTCGAACAACGCAACATCGGCTGGGGACCGGCGGTGCACCGGGATGTCGAGCCACTATCGATCTACATTCATCTGCCGTTTTGCAACACGATCTGCTACTACTGCGGATGCAACAAAGTCATCACCAAAGACCGCACGCGCGCTGCGCGGTACCTGCGCTATCTGCACCGCGAGTTTGCACTGGTGGCGGGCATGCTTCGCGGCAGTCGACGTGCGGAGCAAGTGCATCTCGGCGGCGGTACGCCAACCTTCTTGTCCACGGAAGAATTGCGCTCGATGATGCGCGAACTCGGCAAGAATTTTGAATTGTCGCCGGGCGAATATGCTGTCGAGATCGATCCGCGCACGGTGGATAATGAAAAAACCGCCGCGCTCGCGCAACTGGGTTTCAATCGCATGAGTTTCGGCGTTCAGGATTTCGATCCCGACGTGCAAAAGGCCGTCAACCGGATTCAGAGCGAAGCACAAACGGCTGACGCCATCGACACCGCGCGCAAACACGGCGTCACCTCGATCAACATTGATCTGATTTACGGGCTGCCGAAACAAACGGTCACCGGTTTCGACCGCACGTTGGACAAGGTATTGATATTGCGGCCGGATCGCATCGCGCTGTACAGCTACGCGCATCTGCCGGCGATGTTCAAACCGCAGCGCCGCATCAATACTGCCGACATGCCGAGCGCCGAAACCAAGTTGCAAATCATGACGCTGGCGATTCAAAAACTGAGCGACGCCGGGTATGTGTACGTCGGCATGGATCACTTCGCATTGCCGCACGATGAGCTGGCGATCGCCACCCGGCAGGGCAGGTTGCATCGCAATTTCCAAGGCTATTCGACGCGGCCGGAGAGCGATCTGATCGCCTTCGGCATTTCCGCCATCAGCAAGATCGGTGCAACCTATAGCCAGAACGTGAAGTCGCTCGATGAATACTATGACCGCATCGGCAAAGACGAACTGCCCGTGTTTCGCGGCCTTGAATTGAATGCCGACGATTTGCTTCGGCGGGATGTGATCCATTCATTGATGTGCCGATTCGAGCTGTCGATCGGGGCCATCGAAGCCGAGCATATGATCGACTTCGGCGAATATTTTCCACGCGAGTGGAAGGCGCTGGAGGATTTGGCGGCGGAGGGACTGGTGGCGCTGGAGCCCGACTGGATCCGCGTCACGCCGCGCGGACGATTGCTGGTGCGTAACATCGCGATGGTCTTCGACCGCTACTTGAGCCTTGGCGAAAATCGCGAACGTTTCTCCCGCGCAATTTGAGCGAATTGAGCGATTTCGAAATTGGATTTCACTTCGATTGAGTCGTTGACGTGGGCGACATTGCCGTTGACGGCACTGGCGGCGGGTCTCTTCGGCAGCCTGCACTGCATCGGCATGTGTGGCGCAGCCTCCGGCAGCATCGCGTTAGCCGCGCGCTCGAATGACGAAAGTTTCGCCGGCGGCACTGGCGCCATGACACCATCGGCTGTTTACGCGACTTCAAGTATTTATCGGACGCCTGTGCGTGCGGCGAATGCGATCGCCGCCAACGTGCTGGCGTTCAATACTGGCCGGATCGCGAGCTACACCATGGCTGGCGCAATGGCGGGCGGCGCGGGTGGGCTGGTTGGACAAGCCTGGATCATCGGTGCCTCATTCGATGCGCGCGCGGCGATGTATGTGTTCGCCCACCTGATGATGGTATTGACGGGGCTCTATGTGATGGGCCTGCCGCAATTGTTGGCACCGCTTGAGCGAGCGGGCGGCGCTATCTGGCGGCACGTATCGCAGTATTCCAGGCACTTTCTGCCGATGAATACGCTGCCGCGCGCAGCGATGTTTGGCGCGCTGTGGGGCTGGATTCCCTGCGGGCTGGTGTATGCGATGTTGCTGACGTCAATCGGTGCCGGTGGTGCGGCGGCGGGAGCGGCAACCATGCTTGCATTCGGCATCGGCACGTTGCCGGCGATGCTTATGGCGGGATGGTCAATCGGCGGTGTCGGTCGCTGGACGCGTGATGCACGCCTGCGCTGCGCGGCCGGATGTGCGATTGTCGCCATGGGTCTCATCGGGCTCGCGCGCGTCGATACGCTGGCGTCACTGCGAACTTTTGGCGCGTTTTGCCTTTCGATATTGCCCGCATGAACACGATCGCTGCTGCGTACCAGCCACGTGAGCCGTCGACTGCGCCACGTGACGTTTCCAGCGGCGAGCGCTGCTTTCACTGTGGTCTGCCGGTGCCGGCATCGGCACGCTTCGGCATTCATTTCGATGGCGCGCTGCGGCCACTTTGCTGTGTTGGCTGCGACGCCGTTGCGCGCACCATTGTCGATGCCGGTCTCGACCAATTCTACCGTCAGCGCACCGGCACTTCGCCTTCGCAGCAGCAACACGAAACGACCGGCCGCGAACGCATGCAAGCCGACCTTGACACCTTGTTCAATGTGAAGAGCGTATCGGCAAACTACGTGTCCGCGCCGGACGCGGCACACCACACGGCCGATCTCTACATCGACGGCATCACTTGCGCGGCCTGCGTGTGGCTGGCCGAATCGACGTTGCAACGCATACTCGGGGTCGATGCCGCGTCGGTCAATCAGATTACTCATCGCGCAAGCGTTCGTTGGAAGGCGGGCACGACCCAGCTTGGGGCGATTCGCGCGGCGCTGCGGCGTGTCGGATTAGACGCGCAGCCAGCCAGCGCGCCAGCACGATTTGCGGCCCGCCGCGCGCAACGTCGGCGCGCGTTGATCGAGCTTGGCGTAGCCCTGCTGGGCATGATGCAGGTGATGATGTTCACGGTACCGCTGTATTTTTTCGCGGCGGAGGAAGTGAGCAACGAAGCGCGATTGCTGATGGGCTGGGCGGGGTTGGTGTTGACGCTGCCGGTATTGCTGATTTCGGCACGCACCTTTTTTGTCGGCGCGTGGCGAGACCTGTGTATCGGTCATGTCGGCATGGATGGGCCGATCACGCTGGCGATCGTGCTCACCTTTGCCAGTAGCACGTTGTCGCTGCTGGGCGGCGGCGGCGATCTTTATTTTGATTCGATTTCGATGTTCGTATTCTTATTGCTGGCGGCGCGATATCTGGAATCGTCGGCCCGCGAATCCTCGTTGCAGTGGATCGAGCGCCTGACCGATGCGGCCCCGGCGATGGCAACGCGCATCGCCGGCTATCCCAACGTGCATGGCCATGCGCTGATTGCAGCGAGTGAATTGCAGGTGGGCGACACTATTCGTATCGCCACGGGAGAGGCGGTCGCGGCCGATGGCTGCATCGTCGAGGGAGCGAGCGATTTCGATGAATCACTGATAACCGGTGAATCGCAGCCGATTCTGCGCAACGTTGCCGATTCGCTTGCCGGTGGCTCGTTGAATCTGGGCGCACCAGTGCTGATGCGCGTGACGGGGATCGGCGAGGCGACCACCCTCGCCCACTTGCGCAGGCTCACCGAGCAGGCATTGGCCGCGCGACCGCGGTTCGCGGAAGTCGCCGATGGATTTTCTCGGTGGATCGCGCCACTGACGATATTGTTGGCGAGTGCGGCTGCGCTAGTTTGGTGGGGAATCGATCCGGCGCGAAGTCTCAGTATCGCGGCGGCGGTGCTTGCCGTAACGTGTCCGTGCGCGCTTGCGTTGGCTGCGCCGACCGCGCATGCGTTGGCGATCACTCGGCTTGCGCGTGAGGGCATGCTGATCACGCGCGCCGGGACACTGGAAAAAATGGCGTCAGCCACCGATATCGTATTCGATAAGACCGGTACGCTCACGCAAGGTGACCTCACAGTTGCCGCCGTGCAAGTTCTTGGCCCGAACGAGAGCGACGAAATTATCGCGATTGCGGTCGCACTGGAAGCAGGTTCGCTGCACCCGGTCGCCCGAGCGCTGCGCCAACTCAATTCAGACGAGGCACAACCCACGCTGGTGCCGGTCGCCAATCGGCTTTCGCTTGAAAATGGCGCCGGCGTCGCGGGCACCATCAATGGGGTGCAATACCGGTTGGGAACGCGTCGATATGTTGAATCACTTGTGGCACACGCATTGCCGGCGGGCACCTCGATGGAGGCAACGCTATTTCTCGGCAGCTCCCGTCAATGGCTGGCCGCCATCGTGCTCAGCGACGCGCTCAAAGTCGATGCGACAAAATGC
>JANPBQ010000081.1:0-3315 GCA_031430555.1 Betaproteobacteria bacterium | reverse complement strand
CGGTGATTCCGCTCGCAGCGATCCAGCGCGGCGCGCAGGGCACGATTGTGTATGTCGTCAAGGAAGACAAAACGACGTCGGTGCGCCCGGTGAAAATGGGGCCGACCGAGAACGACAATGTGGCGATTGACTCGGGCATTGTGCCGGGAGAATTGGTGGTGACCGATGGCATCGATCGCTTGCGCGAAGGCGCGAAAGTGGAAGTGACTGCGCCGTTCGTGCCGCGCGCGCGTGGACCGGGTGGTGACCCGAGCAAGCGCGGGCAGTGGGGTGGGAAGGGCGGGGGAGGCCCGGGCGGCAAGGGTGGTCCGGGTCGCGGCAAGCCTGCGGAAGGTGCACCTGTTTCCGCGCCGGAGTCGAATGTAAAACCGGCGGACGCGAAGGCGGATGCCGTCAAAACTCGTGAAAACAAGTCAAGCGACGCAAAGTCCCCCGCGACCGTGACCGTTGAAACACGGCCTCCAGGTGCCGCGCCCAAAGGCCCGCCGGATGCGCCAAAGCCGGGCGGCGGTGGCGGCTTTCGCGATATGACCGACGAGCAAAAAGCCGAAATGCGCAAACGCTTTGAAGGCATGACCGATGAGCAGAAGGCGGAATTCAGGAAAAATCGGCAGGAACAGCGTGCGCGTCAGACGCAATAACTGCAAGACGTTAGCCACGGATTTCACGGATACAGTCGGATGAATACTGAATTTCGCTTCTGGCCGCCGGGGCCGATCTCGTGCGCTACATCAGGTCGATTCGTCGCAACACTCTCGTCATCCCGGCGGAGGCCGGGATCCAGTGCGCTCCATAGCATTGAGATGTACGAAGGGCTGGATTCTGGCCTTCGCCGGAATGACGAAAGGTTGACGTTTCTCGCTGAGCTGAAGAACGCGGGCACGACTGAAACTTATTTGGCGATGCAATGAATCCATCCCGCCTCTTTATCCTCCGTCCCGTCGCGACGTCCTTGCTCATGGTCGCGATTCTGCTCGCGGGCTTCCTCGCTTACCGTCAACTGCCGCTCTCGGCGCTGCCGGAAGTTGACTATCCGACCATCCAGGTCGTCACGCTTTATCCCGGTGCCAGCCCCGACGTTGTCACGTCCGGCATCACGGCGCCACTGGAGCGCCAGTTCGGACAGATGCCGGGCCTGAAGCAAATGTCGTCCACCAGTTCCGGCGGCGCTTCTGTGATCACGCTGCAATTCGAGTTGACGCTGGCACTCGATGTCGCCGAACAACAGGTGCAGGCCGCCATCAACGCCGGCGGAAATTTGTTACCGACCGATTTGCCCGCGCCGCCGATTTACAGCAAGGTCAATCCGGCCGATGCGCCGATTTTGACGCTTGGCATCACCTCGAAAACGATGCAAATGCCGGCCGTGCAAAATCTGGTCGATACGCGCATCGCGCAGAAAATTTCGCAATTGCAAGGCGTGGGCTTGGTGACGCTCTCGGGCGGCCAGCGTCCCGCCGTGCGGATTCAGGCAAATCCGAAAGCGCTGGCCGCGACCGGCATCAATCTCGACGATGTGCGCACCGCCATTGCGGCCTCAAACGTGAATCAGGCGAAGGGAAGTTTCGATGGCCCCGCGCGCGCGTACACGATCGACGCCAATGATCAATTGCGTTCGGTGGCGGACTATCGCGCGATTGTCATCGCCTACAAAAACGGCGCGCCGATCTACTTAACCGATGTCGCCGAGGTGATCGAAGACGCTGAAAACGTGAAGCTCGCCGCGTGGATGAACGACACGCCGGCGATCATTTTGAACATTCAGCGCCAGCCCGGTGCCAACGTGATTGAAGTGGTGGATCGCGTGAAGCAATTGTTGCCCACTGTGACGGCGGCGCTGCCGGCATCGATCGACGTGATGGTCTTGACCGACCGAACCGTCACCATCCGCGCCTCGGTCAAGGACGTGCAAACCGAGCTGCTGCTCGCAGTGGCGCTGGTGGTGATGGTGATTTTTCTGTTTCTGCGCAATATTCCGGCGACGATCATCCCCAGCGTCGCGGTGCCGCTGTCATTGGTGGGCACCTTCGCGATCATGTATCTCGCGGACTTTTCGATCAACAATTTGTCGCTGATGGCGCTCACCATTGCGACGGGTTTTGTGGTCGATGATGCGATCGTGATGATCGAAAATATTTCGCGCTACATTGAAGAAGGTGTAAGTACCGGCGACGGTACGCGCCTAAGATTGACGCCGATGGAAGCCGCACTAAAAGGCTCCGAGCAGATCGGCTTCACGATTATTTCGTTGACCTTTTCATTGATCGCGGTGCTGATCCCGTTGCTGTTCATGGGCGATGTGGTCGGCAGATTATTCCGCGAATTCGCGATCACGCTGGCTGTCGCGATTCTGATTTCGGCGGTCGTGTCGTTGACGCTGACACCAATGATGTGCGCACGGCTCTTGAAGCACACGCCGAAGGAAAAGCAGGGCCGTTTGTACCGCGTCACCGGCGAATGGTTCGACGCAATTATCGCCCGCTATGGAAGAATGCTGACGTGGGTATTGGATCGCCAGACGGCGACCTTGTGGGTGACGATTCTAACGCTGGTGCTGACGGTGGTGCTCTACATTTTCGTGCCGAAAGGATTCTTTCCGTTGCAGGATACCGGCGTGATTCAGGGCATATCGGAAGCACCGCAGTCGGTCTCGTTCGCGAGCATGGCCGAACGCCAACGCGCACTGGCGCAGGCGATTCTGGAGGACCCGGCGGTGGAAAGCGTGTCGTCGTTTATTGGCGTGGACGGCACCAACACCACGCTCAACAGCGGCCGCGTACTGATTAACCTGAAGCCGCACGCCAAGCGCGAACTGAATGCGAGCGGCGTGATTGAACGCTTGAAGCCACGCATCAAGAAGCTTGACGGCATCGCGCTTTACATGCAGCCGGTGCAGGATCTGACGATCGAAGACCGCGTGAGCCGCACGCAATATCAATTCACGCTGGAAAGTACCAACGCCGATGAGTTGTCCGAATGGACCTATCGCCTCGTCGACAAACTTGGCACGCTGCCGCAACTCGCCGATGTGGCTTCGGACTTGCAGGATCAGGGATTGCAGGCGTACTTGAATATCGATCGCGATACCGCCGCGCGCCTCGGCGTAACGACCGCGGCGATCGACAATGCGCTTTATAACGCCTTCGGCCAGCGCCTGATTTCCACCATCTTCACGCAAGCGAGCCAGTATCGCGTGGTGCTGGAAGTGAAGCCCGAATACAAGCGCGGGCCCGCCGCCTTGAACGACATTTATGTGACCTCGTCGTCTGGGCAACAAGTGCCGATTTCCGCCATCGCCACCGTGCAGGAAAAATT
>JANPBQ010000080.1:0-10394 GCA_031430555.1 Betaproteobacteria bacterium | reverse complement strand
GTGAATCTCATTTACGGCGGCAAGAAAAAGGTCGCAAAGCTGTCGATTGGCAATGTCAATTGGCATCAATCCGGCAGCGCCGGACAGTCACCCGCAAAAGCATAGTCACGCGCCGCTCATCGGATAAGACAGGATAAGAACATGGAATTTTTCAGAATCAAAAAATCGATCCCGTTCATGCGCCATGCGCTGGTGTTCAACGCGATTTCGGCCATCACATTTTTGCTGGCGGTATTTTTCCTTGCCACCAAGGGCCTTCAATACTCGATCGAAGTCACCGGGGGCACGGTGATCGAAGCGCCGTTCAAACAGGCGGCCGATCTGCAAAAAATCCGCAGCGAACTCACGAACAAAGGCTTTCTCGATGTGACCGTGCAGAATTTCGGCTCCTCCAAAGACGTGCTGATTCGCCTGCCGCTGCGCACCAGCGATGGCAATCAGAACGAAGCGATGGAAAAGCAGAAGAACACCATCATCGAGACGCTGATTCCCTTGGGGCTCAATTACGACCCGGAGTTGGCAAAAACCGATCCCAAGGCAAACAAGTTGCGCGTGGAATTCGTCGGCGGGCAGGTCGGCAAGGAGCTCGCCTACGACGGCTCGATCGCGTTGCTGGCGGTGTGTATCGGCATCCTCGCGTATCTGGCGATTCGTTTCGAGTGGCGATTTGCGGTCGCGACCATCATCGCGAACTTGCACGACGTGATTATTATTCTCGGCTTCTTCGCGTTCTTTCAATGGGAATTTTCGTTGCCGGTGCTGGCCGCCGTGCTCGCGATTCTCGGCTATTCGGTGAACGAGTCGGTCGTGGTGTTCGACCGTGCGCGCGAGAATTTCCGCAAGATGCGTAAAGCCACCACGTCTGAAATCTTTGACGCCGCCATTACCGGCACCATATCGCGCACCATCATTACCCACGGTCTCACCCAACTAATGGTGTTGGCGATGCTCATCACAGGTGGCCCGAGCCTGTACTACTTCGCGTTGGCGTTGACCATCGGCATTTGCTTCGGAATCTATTCTTCGGTGCTGGTGGCCTGCCCGATCGCAAAATATCTCGGCGTATCGCGCGAGGATTTTGTGAAACCGGTCAAAAAAGAGGGTGATCCCGAAGTTATTTCGGCGCAACCGTAACGCCTGCCTTCCACGCGCACTTCGAGCTGACGTATGGAATGGATCCTGACCGCCGTCGATGTGGTGCTGCACCTGAACGCTTATCTTGCCGAGTGGACGGCACGCTATGGGCCATGGATTTACGGCATTTTGTTCGCGATTGTGTTCGCTGAGACGGGTTTGGTCGTCACGCCGTTCCTGCCGGGCGATTCACTCCTGTTTGTCGCGGGGTCGCTGGCGGCATTGGGCAGTATGGATATCAGCCTGTTGGTCACGATTCTGTTCATCGCCGCCGTGCTCGGCAATCTCACCAACTATGAAGTCGGGCGCTATTGCGGCGCCAAAATATTCGTCGACGAGAAATCGCGTTGGCTGAATCCGCATTACATTGCGCGCACTCATGCGTTCTTCGAGCGTTGGGGCGGCTTCGCGGTGGTGCTGGCGCGCTTCGTGCCGTTCCTGCGCACCTACGTGCCGTTCGTGGCGGGGCTCGGCGCCATGTCGCGCGCGACCTATATCGCCTACACGGTGTTCGGCGCGGCGCTGTGGGTCGGCTCGCTCACTTACCTGGGTTATTTTTTCGGCAATATCCCATGGGTAAAAGCCAATCAGGGTCTGCTGGTGATTGGAATTATCATCGTCAGCCTCATTCCGGTGATCGTCGGGCTCATCAAGGCGCAGCTTTCTTCCCGCTCGTCACCGTCGGCTTGAAACCGGTCAGTTTTGCGTAGTAAACGGCAGCGAAGTAAAACACCACCGACAGCACAATTTCAATCGATGCCAGCGTGGACGACGGCGGCTTTTCCGACCACGCGCGCACCACGCCTTCGGTGAAGTAAAACAGAATCATCATGCTTGCCCACTGAAACGTGTAGCGCTTGCCGCGCAAGACACCGAACAACGGGGCCAGCAACGGCAACACTTTCAGCATCAGCCACGATCCCCCCGGCCTGAGCGGCGCGAGGATCGTTTCCCATAGCAGACACAACGCGATCAAGGCGATCAGGGATACGATCGCGGCGCGTTGACAATCGCGCGCAGTGATTCGCGGTAATGCCACTACGCAGCCAATTTCAATGCGACTTCGGCGAGTCGTTTGCCAAGTGCAAACGCGATGCCTTTTTCCGCATCGGACAACTCAATATCGTTCACTGCGCCGGAAACATGACTCGCGCCATAGGGAGAGCCGCCCTCGCGCGTGGTGGTGATCAGCGGCTCGGTAAATGGAATACCCACCAGCACCATGCCGTGATGCAGCAGCGGCAGCATCATCGACAGCAGCGTAGACTCATTGCCGCCGTGTTGTGTGGACGTCGACGTGAAAACGCAGGCGGGTTTGCCGGAAAGTGTGCCGCGCATCCATTCGCCCGCCGTGCCGTCGAGAAAATACTTCATCGGTGCGGCCATATTGCCGAATCGCGTCGGCGAGCCGAGTGCCAGGCCGATGCACTCGGTGAGATCCTGCGCGGTCGCGTAGGGTGCGCCATCGGGCGGTACGGCGGGTTCGGCAATCTTCGTCACTGGGGCCACCTTGGGCACGGTACGGATCCGCGCCGAGGCACCATCGACACTTTCGACACCGCGCGCGACATGGCGGGCGAGTTCGCGCACCGAGCCTGAGTGCGAATAATAGAGAACCAGAATGTCGGACATGGCGTGGTCGTTGGTTGTGGATTGGTAGGCGTTGATCGGTGCCGGTATTATACGAATCCCTTGTCCGATTCATTGCCGCCGACAGTCCAATGAAATTTCTGCGTCAACTCTGGAACCACGTTCGCTTCATCGCGCGCCGCTTCGTCGAGGATCGTTGCCTGATGGTCGCGGGCAGCCTTACCTACACGTCGTTGCTCGCGCTGGTGCCATTGTTCACGGTGACGATCGTGTTGACCTCGAACGTCGCCATCATCCGCAACATGATCTTGCAGGTGAGAACGTTCGCGCTCAAAAATCTGGTGCCCGATGTTGGCGGTCGGGTGGTCACTCAATACATGGAGCAGTTTTCGCAGAACGCGGCGCAACTGACGGCGATCGGCTTGATTATCATTGTCGCCACTGCGGTTGCGTTGATTTTTACGATCGATTCTGCGTTCAACGATATCTGGCGCACCCGCCGCCATCGCGCGTGGTGGAAGCGCCTCTCCGGCTACGTTGCCGTGCTGGCGTTGGGGCCGATGCTGATCGGTGCCAGCTTGACGCTCACGTCGCAACTGGTGCATTGGTCGCGCCGATTGGATCCCGTGATGCCCTCGCTGGACGATGGGCTGCTGCGACTGGTTCCGTTTGCGCTGACCACGGCGGCGCTGGCGCTCGCCTATCGTGTCATGCCGGCGCGCCATGTTCCGGTTCGTCATGCGCTGGCGGGTGGATTGTTTGCGGGATTACTGTTTGAAGTCGTGAAGCACCTGTTCGTCGCGTATGTCATGCGCGTGCCCACCTACAACCTGGTGTACGGCGCATTCGCGAGCGTGCCGATTTTCCTGTTCTGGCTGTTTTGTTGCTGGGTCGTGGTCTTGGTGGGGGCTGAAATCGCCGCGACCTTTTCCTATTTTGGACACGACTACGCACTCGCGGCCAGGCGCGAAAACGACGTGCAATCGATCGACCATTCGATCCGCTTGCTCGATGCGCTCGCGGGATCGGATACCGGCAATTCCCAAGGCGTCATGGCGCTCAGGTTCAAAGCGCCGATGCCGATCGACACCGCCGAAGATCTCTTGCATACGCTCACCGAGGCGAAACTGGTGGTGATGGATCGGCGCGGCCGCTACCGGTTGGCGATGCCGCGCGAGACCATTTTGGAAAGCGACGTTAGGCGCGCCGTGACGGGGTAGACCGGACGGGGAGCGTATTTTCCCGTCGTTCGCCCTGAGGTATCGAAAGGTCAGGAATCCTGAAACTGAAACATGTCGAAGCGGCTGGTGTGTTCGACCAAGGTCGTCGCGCGCACGCGGCGCAATTCGCTGTTGTCATTCAGTTCAAATTCCCGCAGGTCTGAAAAGGTGTCAGTCGCGGTGAGCAAGGTATCGCAATCGACGTCCGGTGTCAGCGAATAGAGCATCAATGCCGGCATCGGTTTTCCACTTGAGCCGATGGTGGGCTCGATGGTGATGCAGGCCGCCGCCGGGGCGATCAATTCCACGCCGAATTCGAGTGCATTGCCTTCCAGCAACGTGAGCCAGCGGATCACGCCGACGTTCCAGCTGCGCCCGCCGACGAACCGCACGCCGACGATCTCGCCAACCGTGACGCTGACATTGCCGCCCGCTTCGCGGTGCATGCGAAGGCCGTTGGCACTTTGATTCAACACATGCCACTCTTCGATGCCGACCATTTGCGACATCGGGTCTTGCGGAATTTTTAGCAAAGGAATGGTGTCGCCGTCGCGAATCGCCTGCGCATCGGCTTCCGGGTCTTCGTTCGCCGCGAGGTTGGTGAAATAGCTGATCGCCTTGATGCCGCTGCACAGCGCCACCGATGAATCCACCGAATTGCGGCGGAACTGGCGTTTCGGCGGGTCGCCCCACAGCCGAATCAATCGCTGAATGAGGTCAGTGACATCGTGGGTGGCGCGGCTCTTGGTGGCGGCCCCGCCCGGCCCCGCCTGCGCGCGCGCGCGTTGCTGGATTTTTTCGACCAGACGTCCCGGATGCACCAATCGCAGCACTTGTCCCGCCGGCGGGCGACCGCCCTGTATCAACACTTTCGGTGCCTGATCGCTGTCGAGTGCCACCACGAACAGGCGCTGCGGATTGAGGCCTTCAGTGTCGGTGCGGATATCAACCAGATTGCGATTCTGCTTCAGAATTTCGAGGACGCGATCCACCTCCTGATACATCAACCGGTACGGGTCGGCAAGCGAGACCATCAAAACCTCGATGTACACATCCAGCATCGACGACGATGTTTCCGCGTCGGCGATGTCGGTCAGCATGCCTTGCTCTTGCGCGTACTGATAGAGCGAATGCATTTCCTGCCAGACACCGACCGGCACCGGGTGATAGGTTTTGTAGCATTGCAGCATGATCTCGCGCAGATAATGCATCGCGCGGAACAATGGCACGGGCAGACTTTTCTTGGCATTGAAGAACATCGATTTGCCGGATTTATCCAGCAGAATCATCTTGTAGGCAAAGCCGCATTGCGTGAGGAGTTGGGTGGCGAGATCGAACGCTTCTTTTTGTTTGGCCGGCAGCGGCAAGCTGCTGTAAGCGTAAACGGCCTCAAGCTCATCAAGCAACACGGCCACCACCGGCCGATAAATCTCCACCAGCGCGACGCGATCCTCGGCCGGCAGCTTGGCGTGATTCAATGCCTCGATATTGACCGTAATCGCGCGCGTCGAGTCGATCGTCTTGGTGAGCGGCAGCGACTCCACCCATTCGCGCGCCTTCTTCGGATTGATATCAACTTCCTTGGGAAGGCTGCGAAACGATGCCGGTACGGACAGACTGAGCGCCATGGAATCCCCTGAGTGTGAAACGGTTTCTCGGCCGCAAAATCCGAAACGCATGCGGCGTAAAGCGCGGGTGCTATGATGCTTTTTTGGACTTCGATTTTGGTCTCTATGACAGGTGAAACGTTGCCACCTTCGACACTTTACCGCGTTGCCCGTCATTTTGCTTTGTTGGGGCTTTGTGCGGGTTCAATGGCGCTGCACGCGTTCGATCTCAAAGACACGAGCGGCGCAGCGCAGCGCCTCGCCGATCTGAAAGGCCGCTGGGTTGTTGTCAATTTTTGGGCAACCTGGTGTGCGCCATGCGTGAAGGAAATTCCGGATATCGCCGCGTTTGCAAAGGAACAAGGCGACAAGGTTCGCGTGCTCGGCATCGCGCTGGATTGGGACAATGAAAAACAGGTGCTTGCGTTCGCCCGCAAAGTGGGCCACAGCTACCCCTTGGTGTTGGGCACCGAGGCGAGTGAAAAATCGTTCGGCAAAATGAAGGGCTTGCCGACCACCATTGTCTATGATCCCGAAGGCAAGGTCGCCTACAAGAAGACTGGAACCGTGACGCGTGAACTGCTGTCGCGGATCGTCAAGGGAGAGAAGCCGTAGCGGATAAGAGTCTGTAAAGACGCAAAACCCAAGCGCAGGCGCGGTGTTTGGGGCATTTTGGGCTGTAAAAGCGCGCCAGTGCTTGAGTTTGCAACGTGCGGCACGCACTTCTGTATGTATCCGGTTTCGCATTCAACGCGATACCTTGGCGATAAATCGTCGATGTTATAGTGGACGGCAAGGCAATCGGCTAGGGCTTAGCGGCTGCAAAAAAAGCAGGGGAGCGTTTCCATGAAAAAAATTGTCGCCCTTGGCGGTTTGATGGTCATCGCTATGCTGGCGGGCTGTTCGTCCGGCCTCGACAGGAAACTCGACGGGACCAGCGAAAAGGCATTCGAATCGAGCCTCTCGGACATGAAAAAATCCGCCAAGCCGGATGAAATCGCGCGGCTTGACGACGCATTGCTGGTGCTCGCCGTCACCGACGTCAGCATCGGCTACGAGGAGGGCATCGTCGGCGCATTGCGCAAGATTTCCGTCAAAAGCCCCGAGCAATTGGCCGATACCCTGATGCCGATCGTCAACGGCAAAACAGGCCGCGACATCGTTGCCGCCGGTCGCAAACGCAAACAGGACGAAGCCACTCGCCAAGCCGGCAACGTTGACCGCGAACTCGCGCAATTGCGCAAACTGCGCGAAGAGAAAAATTCGACCAACGCCGCGCTGGCACCGATCCAGGTAATCGAGCCGACGCTTCGGTTCAACAGCATCGGGCCTGAAAAAATGAGTGTCATGGATTTCAAGATCAGGAACGGCGCCGACACCGGGCTCACCTATCTATACCTGCGCGCGACGGTGGCGGAGGCGGCGGGCGGCAAGGTGCTGTTCAGCGACGACGTCAAGTACAAGCTCGCCGACGAACCCTTGCTCCCCGGCGGCACCAAGGCGTTGCGTCTGCCGTACTCGGGGCATGGCAAGTGGAATGCGCCGGAAATTTGGGGCAAGGATAATCTTTTGTTCACCATTGACGTGGTCAACGCGGAAAACCTGCAAGGCCAGAAACTCGCAGCCGCGTTCACGCACAAGGACAACGAGCGGCTCGCGGCGCTGGAAAAAACCCGCGCAGCGCTCGATAAAATTCTGGCGGAAAAGTGATCCCGGTATAACTTCAAGACGTCGTCATGAGCCGCCAACAAACGCTTGTTCTTGCCCTTCTGATCATGCATGTTCTGCTGGCGGTGTTGTGCCTCGCGGTGGCGCGCGGCGAGCGCAAAATGCCCGCGCTGCGTTTATGGGGCTGGGGACTTCTTATCTACGCGGTCGGCCTGAGCCTCACGCTTCAGCGATTTACCCCCACCGCGCTGGCGTTGATCCTCGGCAACGCGTTGATCGCGTGGGCACCGATTATCACGGTCGAAGGGGTACTCGCCAACACGGTTGTGCGCATGGATCGGCGCTGGTGGTACGGCGCGCTTGGAGTGGTGATCAGCGTTCTGATCTATGGAAACATGGTGGGCGAACCACGCCTCCTGATCAACATCTGTGCGCCGACCATAATCGCCATCGGCGCTTTTGCGTACGGGGCGTATCACCTGTTTCGCACGCCGCCGGCCGCGGCGGTGCGCGCGGCGATGTTCCTCGGTGCGACGATGCTGCTAGCTGTGGCCGTATGGATCATGCGCACCGCGTTTATCTGGAATATCGCCGTCATCACCAACGACCGCGACAGCATCGACCTGGTCATTTCATTGTTTGCGATCGCGCAAATCGTGGTCGCCGTTGCCTGCACCATGACTTTGTTCTGGATCGAAGTACGCAAGATGGAAATGGTGTTGACCACCGTGGCTTTCACGGATGCCTTGACGGAAGTGCCGAATCGGCGCGCGCTACTGAAGCAATTCAAGGAAGAAGAATCGCAGGCCGTACGCCACGGCACGCAATTCGGTTTGCTGGTTCTCGACATCGACCATTTCAAGCACTTCAATGACCGTTACGGCCACCTCACCGGCGACGCAGTGCTGCGTCATGTCGCAGAGTGCCTTGCCCGGGCGCGGCGGGCGGGGGATTCATTCGGCCGCGTCGGTGGCGAAGAGTTCGTGATGCTGTTGCGCGGAGACAAGGCGACGTCGCAGGGCGCGGCGGAGCGCTTGCGTTTGCAGGTACAGGAGCATCCATTCGAGTATCGCGGCGAGGCGCTGTCGGTCACGGTGAGCGGCGGGCTCGCCATGTTTCCCGGCGATGGTGTCGATTGGGATCGTTTGTTCGGCGAAGCGGACAAACGTTTGTATGCATCCAAGCAAGCCGGCCGCAATCGGGTGACATCGGCATGATGCGCACTTTTGCACGGATGTTTCTTTCGGTGGCCGTCGTGACATTCATGAATGGTTGCGCAACCGTGAAAAATTCTCATGACACTTCTCCATCGACTGCGGCGCGTGCGCAATTGGCACCGTCAGGCACGCTGCGCGCTGCGATCAATTTCGGCAACCCGATTCTTGCCGCGCGCGATTCAGCGACGGGCGAGGCGCGCGGCGTATCGGTCGATTTGGCGCGCGAATTGGCGAAACGGTTGGGCACACCGATCGAGTTTGTGCTGTACACGGCGGCGGGGAAAGTCGTCGAGGGTATCAAGCAAAACACCTGGGATGTCGCCTTTTTCGCGATCGATCCGGTGCGCGCCGTCGATACCGATTTCAGCGCCGCCTATCTCATGATCGAAGGCGCGTATCTGGTGGCGAACGATTCCCCCATCCGCGCAAACGACGCGGTCGATCGTGATGGCGTGCGCGTGGTGGCGGGACGCGGCAGTGCATACGATTTGTACCTCACGCGAGAATTGAAGAAAGCCAAATTGATTCATGCAGCGACGTCGCAAGCGGTGACCGATACCATGGTCGCCGGCAAGTTTGAAGTTGCCGCGGGGGTCAAGCAACAATTGCAAGCCGACGCCAAACGGCTGCCCGGTCTGCGGGTATTGGAGGGCCGCTTCATGGCGATCAATCAGGCGATGGCGCTGCCGAAAGGGCGAGCGGCGGGCGCTGAATATTTGGCGCAGTTTGTCGAAGAAATGAAAGCGTCGGGATTCGTGGCCGACGCCTTGCAACGTCATGGCATTGACGGTGCCGTGGTGGCACCGCCGCGCTGAACGCGAGGCGCTGTAACGGGTTATGCTTTGTCGCTGGCTGCTGGGCATTGCCTGATCTCGAGTGCAGAAGCCGAACAGCGTCCTCTGCGATTGAGATATGTCGAACCAGCACCAGCGAGCCTTTCGGCATACTTTTGCTCGGAACGGCTCGTCAGTGCTTGAGTTTCATGGCGGGAGTGGTGGCCCGCCGGGTCGATGGTTTGCCGATAACGGTTGCCGTGCCACGACGGATTGCGCACCAATAATGTGGCATTCCGCAATGCGCCGCGTGACGTCGGCGATACTTCCCGTCTTTGCATCGCGTTCGAATTCGGCGAACAAATCGCGGAGCGTTTGGGCACCCATTACCAGACAAATGCCGCGCGCCAAACTGGATTTTTTTCCGTGCACCGACCGATGGCACGTCGGCACCCGCCGTCAGGTGGGTGACGAGCTGTGTGAATTTATCGGTCTCGGCCTCCAGCCGATTGATCCAGTCGTCGAACGCGCCCGGCGTGTCTTCGTTAATCTGATCAAGCACTTCGCTCGCGCGAACGATGTCAAGCACCAACACCTGCGTGTCCGCAAACGCATTCAACGACAAAGCGCCGATGATCGCGCCGACAAGCATTTGCGCGAATGTCGTTGTGCGGCACGATGCGATGTTCAAGCGATGTTTCATACGTACACGGTTGCCCGTTCCAGGAAAATTGCGTTTGGCCACCTGCCGCGCCAACCGTGGCGATGCGCCAATGATCGAGAGAATTTACAGGCGCAAGCACGGCGGAAGCCGTCCGCTAAATGTGAATGTCTGTAACACGCGGTCGGATGAATCGATACTTCCGCTGCCGAAATCGCGCCGCGTCATGACGAAAGTCAAGTTCGTCGGATTCCGGGCGACTCGCGGCTAGTCAGTGACTACCGCCAATATGCGCAACCAAAAAAAAAGCCCCCGGCGATGGCCAGGGGCGTAATCCATGCCGAGAGGCATGGAGGAGGAGACGATGTGACATGCCGACGCGTTTTTTGCGCGCGGCAGGGAGCGAATGGCGTCTAGAAATTGCGCGGCATCGCGGTGGAGTATGAGTCCGGCGCTTTCACGAGCGAGTCGATGGTTGCGGCGGCAACGGTCGCGACATGCTTGACGCCAGTCCACGCGGCGAA
>JANPBQ010000079.1:0-15497 GCA_031430555.1 Betaproteobacteria bacterium | reverse complement strand
AGACCTGTACGGAAAGTCGTGGGATCGCGCACCCATGCGCGTCGGCAAAAGCTGGATTCCGTGGACATTTCGCTTCTGGTACGACGCGCTGTGGGAGGCGAAACAGCGCCGCTGGCCCAATCCGGTTTACGCCGCCGTGGCAGCTGCGTCCAAAGGCACGGTCGTATCCAAGGCAGAAACGCTTAGCCGTTACAAGTTTGCAATTTGTTTTGAAAACATGATCCTGCCGGGCTGGATCACCGAGAAAGTTTTCGATTGCTTTGCAGCCGGCTGTGTGCCGGTTTATTGGGGCGCGCCCGAGATCACCGATGTGATCCCCGCTGAATGCTTCATCGATATGCGGCAATTTGAGGGGTTCCACAATTTGCGCGATTTTCTACATGGCATGACGCCAACCCAAGTCAGCCGCCACCGCGATGCTGCGCGCGCATTTCTTGAGTCGCCGGCCTATGACCGATTTCGCCCGCAGGGATTTCTCGATCACTTCCGTCGGTTCGTTCGCGAAGACGTTGGCTTTGAGGTGTAGCAGATCGTGTTTGAAACACTTTATATTGGCAACGAAATTTTTTGGGTCTCCCATCGGTGCCATATCGGCCATGCCATCCCCGCCCCCCGCGGCATTGTTCAAAACACGACTTCCAATCTCATATGATTCTCGGAATTAACGGTATTCGTCTCGTCGCGCAACGTTCTGGCGTGGCACGTTGTATAGAGGCGCTGTTGCGAAATCTTGATGAAATCGACCACCCATTCACAGAGATTCGCGTGTACACGCCAGTTGCGCTCGATGATCGCACCTACCTGCCGACCGGCGCGACCAATGTCGTCCTGCCGACGTCGCTTCCATTGGCGCTCTGGGAACAGTTCACGCTGCCGCGCGCGCATGGACGACAGGGGTTATTGCTGTGCCCGAGCTACGTGATTCCGCTATTTGCCCGTTGTCCGACGTTTCTAATTCATCATGGATCCTATGAGGGCTATCCTCAGGCGTTCGACTGGTGGACGCTTAACAAGGCGCGGGCAATCTACACGCTGAGCGCATGGCGCGCGACTGGCGTATCGACGGTCAGTGAATTTAGTCGACGCGACATGGTGCATTTCTACGGGATGTCGGCTGATCGGATAAGTGTGGTGCCGGAGGGTGTCGATACCCACCTCTTCCGCCCGCTTGACGACCAAGCTGCATTGTCTCGTTGGCGTTGTGGCCTGTTTGGAGCTGACATTCCATACATCACCTATGTCGGCAAGCCTACTGAGCGCCGCAACCTTTCCGCGCTCATCAGGGCCTTCGCCGAACTTAAAACGAAACACGACCTGCCGCATAAGTTCCTCATCGTCGGTGCAGACTTGCCAGGTACCTCGCCCTTTCGCCGGGTTATCACTGAATTGGGTCTTGACAATGAAGTGGTGATTCGCGGCCACGCCACGCATGAAGAAATGGTTTCCGTCTACAACGCGGCCGCCCTTTTTATCTACCCCTCTTCCTACGAAGGCTTCGGCATGCCGGTGCTCGAAGCGATGGCATGCGGCACGCCGGTCATCGCGCTGAACAACACCGCCTTTCCGGAATTCGCCGGCGGCGTCGCGCACCTGCTTCCCGATGCGCGGATCGAAACACTCGTCGACGGGATGCGCCATGTATTAAGTGATGAGCCGTTACGCCAACGCATGGCAAGAGACGGGCCGCGTCGCGCCGCTGACTACGACTGGCGATTGGTTACCCAGCGCTACCTCGATCTCATGATTCCCGTCGCAAAGGCACCAAGCGTGAAGTGATCCTGATAAGCACACGAGGGCCAGTCACCTGACATTAAAACCGCACATTAACGACGATGCAATGCGCGCACGACAATCTTGGTCGATGAAAGAGGTTTCGATGACAACGCGAGTTTGTCGGCGATGGGTAGTGTGATGCCCGCTCGCGACAATCGGCGGGACAAAAAATGACCGGCGACGGTTCGAGCACACGCAAGCTGACCGTGGTGGTGGCCGCCTGGACCGGGCAGGAATCCCTGCGGCGCTGTCTGCGATCCTTGCTTTCCCAAGTTCTACCGGGTGAAGACCAAATTATTGTTGCGCGCAACTTTGCCGACGAAGTGGAGGAGCCATTTACCGCCGATTTTTCGACCGTGTCCGACCTCAGGTTTGCCCACGACACCACTGTGCCGACGCTTCGTGCCGCTGGCTTGGCTGCGGCGAACGGCAACGTCGTCGCTTTCCTTGAAGACCACTGCATCTGCGTGCCAGGTTGGCGCGATGCCATCATGGCGGCGCACGATTTGCCGGTCGACGCAGTTGGGGGGCCGGTGGAGCTTGCGCCAGGCGGTCGGCCGCTGGACTGGGCGGTGTATTTTTACGATTACGCACGCTTTGCGCCGCCGTTGGTATCAGGCCCCGTTTATTCTCTTTCCGGTGCGAACATGTCCTTCAAGAATTCGTTTCTGGCTGGTTTGGGAACGGTGCTGCAAGACGGCGTGATGGAAGTGATTCTCGAACAGGAGTCAAACCGGCGGGGCACGGCGACCTACATGGCATCGGGCGCGGTGGTGATACACGCTAAACAACACTCGTTTGGCGATGCCGTTGTCCTCGCCTTCGCACTCGCGCAAGGCTACGCGTCACGACGGGTGCTTGGCAAAGGCACACTTCAGCGCCTTGTCTACTCAAGTGTCACGCCTCTTTTGCCGTTGCTATTGACGGTGCGGATTGTGGGCGCAATCCTCCGAACAAAGCGCAATGTAGTTCGTCTGACGATCGCGCTTCCATGGCTGGTCACTCTCGTGGTGGCCTGGTCGCTTGGTGAGTTCGTGGGGTACCTCGCGGGCGAAGGTAACAGTCAACGCCGTTGGCGCTAAACCGTGACACAGGTCGGGCGGCGATATGTTGAAAGTCTAGCGCGGTAGCGCCTTTCCAGACAATAAGTGCTGAAAACGCCCGCCAAATGGCGATCTACGCGACGTTTCGTTGGGCAATGCGCACTTGAAGTGGTGATGGTCGTTCATCACAAGCTGGTTAACAACGAACGTCTTTCGGATGTCCCATGGCCTGTGTATGTCATGGGGACATTGATCGATTTTTTGTACCGACAACGTGGCAGCGACATATCTTGATACTTTCGGCAATGGAGCTGGCACTTCGACCGGATATTTGGTCGTCGCCCTTCAAAGGCTGTTGCTAATCGATTCGCCAATTTGGCGACCATCTGATGGCGAGGACGAAATTCAAAGGCAATTGCGCCATTTCGTGTGACGACGAGTGATAGCATTGACTTGCTTCATCGTTTTCAGATTTCTTTAACCAACACCATCAAAAGGCGTTGTTTCGTCACTTAAACGCATTATGCAATCGAGCGTTCCAATACCTATTTCAAGTGCCGGACGAAGGCTCCGAATACTGGTTATCTCCTGGAACTATCCAACGCCCGCCGCGCCGCAACGGGGGCTGTGGGCGGAGCGTATGTGCAACGCTGCCTCTCAACATGCCGACATTTCGGTAATCGTCCCAACGCCTTGGGTTCCTCCTTTGGTTCCCTTAAGCTCGATTGCGCGTTTTCGACAAATTCCCCAAAGGGCCATTCGTGGTTCGGTAGAAATACACTTTCCACGGGTACCCGGCTCGATTGAGTATTTCACCCACGGTTTCGATGCGCGTCTCGCATTACCGAATGTATTGGCGCTTGCCCGCAGGCTTCACGACGAGCGCCCCTTCGATTTAATTCACGCACATTTTGTTTTTCCGGATGGCGTCGTGGCAAGCGCAATGGGACAAGCGCTTCACATTCCGGTCATGACTTCGGAGCATGCCTTCTGGACGCCTTGGCTACACAGCCAACGACGGGTCGGCGCACAAGTGGATTCCGCACTTCCCGGCATCCGTTTAATTGCGCCGGTGAGTCAGTTCCTTCTGAATAATGTCGCCACATACCTTGATGGTCGTGTTGAAACGGCGGTTTTGCCAAATGTTGTCGATGATTCCGTTTTCTTTCCTGCACCGCGTCAGCGCGATCCCCACGAATTGTTGTACGTGGGCTTGATTCGGCGACTCAAACGGGTTGACGTCCTGATTCGTGCGTTGGCGGAGGTGCGGCGGACTATCCCCGAGATGCATCTGAAAATCTTGTCCGCCAATGCCTTTCGGGCGTATCGTCAGGATCGCGGCGAAGTAAGCGACCTCATCACCCGCTTGGGACTCGGATCCGCAATACAAATCGTCAATGGTTCAGATCCGATCGCCGTTTCAGAAGCAATGCGGTGTTGCTCGCTTGTGGTGGTATCGTCTGCGCGCGAGACGTTTTGTTCAGTTGCCGCAGAGTCATTGGCGTGTGGTACACCACTTGTCCTTACCCGCTGTGGCGGGCCTGAGGAATTCGTTACAACTGCCGACGGCGTAATGGTTGAAGTCGACGGCCCCGATGCGCTCGCAAACGGTATTCTGGAAGCAATTCGAAGGCGCGATGCTTTTGATCCAATCGACATGCACGCGCGCATTGCCGCAAAATTTGGACAAGACGCGTGGTGCAATCAGGCGATGGCCCTGTATGAGCGTGTGGTTGGCTGATCCCGGTGATGCCTTTGCGGTGGTCAAATTGATTCGGCCGCACTAGTGTCGTGACCCAGAAATTGCGTTGCATGAAACGGCGTCTTTTTCCGCATGGCGGTTTCGGCGCACTAGCGGTGTGCCCTCGTCGTTGCCATAGGCCATGCTATGTCGCCTCTTCGCGCCATGCCACGCGAATTTACGACTGCAGTTTAAATGGAGCGCCCAAGTATGCGATGGCCCTCAATGGCGGCAAATCCATAAGTTTCAGGCGGATATCATCGGAAAGTCATGCTACGATAAATATCGTCGCCTGATTGACTTTGTCTGGCGAGCCGTTGATGAAGGCGAAAAAATGCGAATCACAAACCGGGAGAAAAATCGTGTCGTATTGGAAAGGTAAGACTGCGCTAGTTACGGGTGGCTGCTCGTTTATCGGCTCACATCTCGTTGATGCGCTGGTTGCGCGCGGTGCCTCCGTGCGTATCGCTGACGACCTGTCGAGTGGTACACGTGAAAACGTGAAACACTTGCTAGATCAGAATGCGATTGAGTTTCTGGAGTTGGACTTGCTTTCACCGGGGGCGGCAGAGAAAGCAGTGGCCGGCATGGAACACGTTTTCCATTTGGCTGCTAACCACGGTGGACGTGGTTACATCGACCTTCATCAAGCCGCATGCTCGACCAATCTTGCCCTTGATGGTTTGATGATTCGCGCGGCTCATCATGGCGGGGTGGAAAAATTTACCTTCGCCTCGTCCGGATGCGTGTATCCCGATCACCTTCAACATGACCCCTCTGAAGTCCTTTATCTAAAAGAGGATTTGGTGAAGCCGCCCTACGCCGCAGACAATCTTTATGGTTGGGCAAAGCTGATGTGTGAACTCACTCTTCAAGCCTATTATCGGGACTATGGCTTCAAATGCGCGTCGCTGCGCTACTTCACCGCATATGGCGAACGATGCCTGGAAAATCATGCCGTCATCGCAATGATCGCGCGAGCGTTCGTCAAGCAGGATCCGTTTATTGTGTGGGGCACGGGTGAGCAAATCCGCAATTGGACCTACGTTAGCGATATTGTTGAAGGCACAATATTGGCCGCCGAGAAAATCAACGACGGAACCGCCGTAAACCTCGGCACGATGGAACGCACGCGCGTGATTGATGCGGCCAAGGAAATCCTGAGACGCACCAACGTGCAATCCACTTTGCTGCCCGATCCAACCAAACCGACCGGCCCCTACAACCGGGTATGTGACAATTCTCTGGGGAAAAAACTTCTCGGCTGGGAACCACAGGTTAGCTTCAGCGATGGACTCGACCGAACGATTCGGTGGTATTACGAAACGAAAAACGCGACGGCGGTTAGCGCCAACTTTGAGCGGCTACTGACTGAGCGATAACAGTTTGCGGATTAAGCTGGCGACATAGGCTTCAATGGTTTGGTCGCTTTCGCCTTCTCAGCCAGCGGTTGGTCAATCGAGTGCGTGGGAATTCAAGCTGACGCATATTGCAGATATCAAAGCGGCTTTGCGGCCAGCGATTGTCATTGTTTCTGTATTGGATGCCATATCACAATTGCGTGATAGCCTGAACTCGATCATTGATCATATGAGGAACTACACTTCACTAGCTCCAACGCTCAGCATTACGACGTAGCATCCATTGCCACGCGTGTTCGACTTGTTGCTTGATGTGAGGGTACTGCGGTGCCCAACCAAGTAACTGCATTGCGCGAGCCGCGTCGGCCACGAGCGCGGGTGGGTCGCCCGCGCGGCGTTGACCATTTATTGTTTTGATCGGGTGGCCAGATACCTCCATCGCCGCCTTGATCACGTCCGTGACTGACCAGCCCTTTCCTGTCCCAAGATTTAGGCAACAAGTGGCACCACCCGCGTCGAGGTACTTGAGCGCCCGCACATGTGCGTTCGCAAGGTCAGCGACGTGGACATAGTCCCTAATGCATGTACCGTCAGCGGTCGGATAATCCGAACCAAAAACGGTTACAGAGGGTATTCGTCCCATAGCCGCCTCGAGCGCAAGCGGAATCAAGTGAGTTTCAGGATCGTGATCCTCGCCGATCTCGGCCTCAGGATCTGCACCAGCGGCATTAAAGTAGCGAAGGGAGACGGATTTAACTCCATGTGTCTGGTCGTAGTCTGCCAGTATTCGCTCAACCATGAGTTTGCTCGCGCCGTAGGCATTGATCGGCCTTTGCGGACAATCTTCAGTGATTGGTACGATGTCGGGGATCCCAAACGTCGAGCAAGTACTTGAGAATACGACTTTCGCGACTCGCGCGAAGCGAAGCGCCTCCAGCAGCGAAAGACTACCAGCCACGTTGTTCCAGTAGTACTTGCCCGGATCTGTCATGGACTCGCCTACGTAAGCGTAGGCTGCAAAGTGGAGAGCTGCGACTGGCTCGTACCTGCGCAAAACTTCATCTAGCCGCTTACGGTCATGAAGCCACCCCACCTCAAGTGGCCCCCATTGCACCGCCCGACGGTGACCCCGTTCCAAGCTGTCGAAAGTAACTGGCATGTAGCCCGCATTGTGCAAGGCCTTGCAGGCATGGCTACCAACATAACCTGCACCGCCAGTCACAAGCACCGAGGGCTTCACCAAGTCACACACTCTTTCCAGATTTATTCACAAATGTCGCAATCATCCGCCGCAGCTTAGTTCGCGCGATTCGTTCTGGCAAGATACGGCGCGATAGACTAGATGTTCCCAACAGGATTCTCGTGATGCCAGCAAATCGTGCATGATTGCCGCTTTGTTCAGAGCTTACCATGCGCGCGGCGCCACGGCGATTGGTTGCTGCGTCGATGCTGAACGGGGTCGCGCTGCCGCGCTGGACGATGCGCGACCTTTATTTGGCGTCCCCTGCCTAATTTCAGCATGTAGCACGCTGCGGTGGTTAAAGTTTTCCGCCATATTCCGTTCTGACGAGAAGCGGGGCAAGCAACCGACCGGCTCCCAAGGCCAGGGCCACAACTATCGTCGCCTGCATCAGCAACACGCGAAACTTTCGCCTGCGCAGATTGGTCAGCAGAGTGCGCCAGGGAAACGGTGTGCGGACGAGTTTCATCGCGCCCTCATAGTCCCCGATGATTACCATATTCCCGGCCCGACGCGTGTCATCATCGTGTCGATGAAAAGCGTATTCTGTTAGGTCGCTTTTGCTTAGCTTCGTCTGCCAGCGGTCAACCTCCAGATAATGATCCATGATCGCAAAATAGAGCTCCGGCGTCGTCCGCAGCCTACTGTAACGGCTCGACCACTGCGACTTGCTATGCCTGTAACTCATAAGAGGCTCGTCGATGACCGCGACAGGATATCGGCGCAAGATGCGAATCCACATATCCAGATCCGCCGCGACATCATAGGTGCCTCCGTCAAAGAGCCCGACGCTCTCCAGTACCGTCCGCCGCGCCATAAAAGTCGGGCAGCAGAATAATATGTTCTTGTTTCGCAATAGGAAGGGAAAAACCTCGTCATAGGTCAGGGTCTGACGTCCCTTGAAGAGCGCAGGCAACGTCATTTGACCGTAAATCTGACCATCATGGTCCATGAATCGTGAAAGGCAAAATACTGCGCCGACCGCGGGGTGGTGCTCCAGATAGGCCGCTTCCTTAGCGACTATTTCGGTCCCGTAAATGTCGTCGGTGTGATAAACAGCGACGAATTCCCCGGAGGCAAGGCCGATCGCCTTGTTCATTGTCTGATATCCACCCATGTTTTGAGCGTTGCGTTCATAACTGAACCGACGGTCTGTGAATTTTCTGGCGATGGCCTCGGTTGCATCGGTCGAGCCGTCGTCGACCAGGATGACTTCAATGTTGTCGTAGGTCTGCTGAAAAATGGACTCGACCGCATGAACAAGTGTCGCCTCGACGTTGTATCCCGGCATGCAAATGGACACCAGTGGTCTTGAACGCGTGCTCATGCCACTCCTTGCGCGGGGGGCTTGGTCAAAGTTTCCCGCACCGGACGAGCGAATAAGCACCAAGAACAGTTCCGCCTTTTTTGCTCCTGACTCATTGAATACGTTCCTCATTCTGCATTTGAATTTCGCAGCTTAATTTGGTGAGCGGGATCTGATTTAGTGGGCGGACAAGTCGAAGAATTATGTAGCTTGTTGAAATTCGGGTTCGTTGAATTGTTTTGCACATTCAGCGGGCGACTGATTGCCGATCATTGCGTGTCGTCTGATTCGATTGTAAAACAACTCGATATTTTCAAACACAACGCGCGTCGCGTCTTCACGCGTCGCAGAACTGTAATGTTCAATGTTGCAAGCTCCAGGTTTTCAACGCACCAAAAAACTCTCCATCGGCGAGTTGTCCACACAATTTCCTTTGAGCTTGTCGGCTTTCATGCTGTGCTTAAGCATGCCGAGTGCCTATTGATTGATCTGAGTGTAAAGTGATTTCGTGGCGATGTCCGGATTTCTGCTGGCCGCGGCGTGTGTGGGCCTTTGGCAGTAACAAGATTGATTTCTTTAACCTTGATTTCAGTCGCGAAGGTATGACGAGGAATACGTCTCATGGTCACCCGTGACAAGTTGAAAAGAGGCGTCAACTTGCACGCCCAGAAAAACAAGAAACGCCCGCCGTACGCGCCAGACCATTTCAGACGTCAAATTGACTAAGGTATTGTCTTTGTTTGACGGGCTGGCTTCAGCCGAACAACGGCTCCGCCATCCTAAATCAACTTCTCCCGATCAACCGCCATTCTAAATTCACTCTACGAATTGCAAACGAAATTATTCAGTTGCGGCAGCGCGCCCCGCAAATAGTTCTGGCATGCCAACCGCGTTAAGCTTTCGTTCAAGTTGGCCAAAAACCGCGACAGTTGCAGCTTTGGACACTTCCCTGTGACGACATGTCGAGCAAGGCGCGCCTTTGTCGCCGATGCCAACCATGGATTTGCGCCATCCTGCAAGCTGCCCCGCATAAATGTCAAAAATGCTCTCCGGTTTGTCGGCGAGATTCCCTACCACGTAAGGCGCATGCTCCGCAAAGTCGCTTCTAACATTGCAGCATGGGACGACCGCCCCGGTGTAGTCGACAACAAAACTTGAAAAAGGCTCGCGACATGGCCCATGCCTTGTCAGCGAGGAATAAAAGGCAAGAGTCGCGCCGCGGTCACTACCCTGTTGTCCGAAATCGAGACACGAGGACTGAATGCGCATGCGAGGATGCTTGAAATCGTAACGCACTGATGAGGGAGTTTGGGATCGGTTGGAAACGGGCAAGGCAATTTTTTTCCCGATACGTTCCGAGTAGTCATGTGCGAGTTTGACCGACCATGGTTCACGATTTTTGAGATAAAGGCTCATGTACAGCACGTCCAATCCCACTTCTTCGAGTCGACCAAGTGACTTTCGAGTGAGGTAATCCGTGTTTGTGACAATTGATAATTGTGCTGCCGGCAACATTCGGCGAGCCAACGAAAGTTGCGCACACAAATAGTCCATGTCTACCATTGGTTCCGAATATCTGGCGACACGCAATTGACCCTTAAAATCGATTTGCGCGAGTTCCGTAAGGAGTTTTTCGAGCATATCGGCGCTTGCTCGAGTCTTGTCTCGACGACGATCTTTGAGGACGTTCGGACAGAACCAACAAATGCGATTGCAGCGCGCATGGGTCTCGATTTCGACTTGTTTTACATTCTCTGCAAACAGTCGACGCTTGACCTCTGGACTGGCAAAGCTCATATCCTCCAAGAGATGTGGCTTGATACTGTCGATCCAAGGACGCCATTCGCGAATTTCACGTCTTTTTGCGAGAAATTCAGGCGGCAACAGGCGATCCGAAATAGTTTCCACTATGCGGGACGCGCGTTGCTTGATAGCGCCAATTTTGCCCATTGCCATTACCCCTGCGACAGTTTCAAACCATGCTACAAGAAGCGACCCATCCAGTCCAGTGAGTTTGGGACGTGGATGGGATCGTAAGGGACTGCCGCCCAGCCGGGCTATTCGACCAACTATACTTCTGTTCTACAGCCAAGGCCATTGAGATAGGGCGGCAGGTGGCAGGATGAGAAAAGACGCTTCGATTGAAGCGCATGGTGTTGCTCGTATCCCCTGAAAATCGTCGCCATTGACAATGGCATATGTGATCGGTTAATTCCAAACTGCGGCCTGCCACGAACGAGTAAACCAAAGCTGCTTTCGGAGGTGCCATTGAATTTTCAGTTCTTCGCGCAGCCGTTTGCGCCGACCTTTTCGGCATGGTTGCTAATAAGTATGGCGTTAATTGCCGGATGTGCCAGTGTGCCTGCTCCTCCCCTTCCCCAACAGGCAGCGCCGACCGCCGCAGCCAAGACGACTGCCATACCCACTACGACGCACGCAAAATCGGTTTCTGTTCGCATTGACGAGGCAATCACCCATCAAGTCATTGAGGGCTTTGGTGCCGCCCACAACGAATTTTTCGACATGCCAAGCAGGGAAGACCTGATGGGGACATTGCGCCCGCGCGTTATCGAAGCCGTCTATGGCCAAATCGGTATCACGATGGGGCACCTCGACGTCGGCCCATATGAGAACTTTGATCCGTCGAGTTACACCACCGCCAACGATGACGGCGACCCTTTCACCATTAATTGGCGTGCTTTTAACTTTGTCCGCTCCGAGGGTCAGAAGATCGGCATTGTTGATCTCGCCCGCCCCTATGGATTTGACAATTTTACGATCCATAGTGGAACAAACGTCAGATGGTCGGATCCATGGCTGGCCGACATTCGCAAATCCAACTATCGCCTGTATCTCGACGAAATGGCGGAAAACGTCGTTGCGCCGCTGATCTACTGGCGCGACAAGTTCGGCATCGTGACGAGATGGCACCACTTGTTCAATGAACCAACGACTGGCAATCAAGAGCTCGGTGCCGGCGGCAGCGTCCAGGAAGTCGTTGATTTGGTGAAAGTCGTGGGATTGCGCCTGCGTAGGGAAGGATTCATGGACACACGGATGGTGGTCGCCAGCGAGGAAACGGAGGAAGCAAGTCTTAACACCGCGCGCGCCGTACTGGCCGACCCGGACGCGCGCCGCCACATTGGCGCGATCAGCTACCATACCTATCCATACGGATCGATTTATAGCGACGTCAATCGGATTCTGGCCACTTCGGGGCAAGGAAAGCCAGATGCAGGTCGCATCAAAGTACGCAACGACATTCGTGATCTCGCCAAGCGTTACGGCATGCAGGTATGGATGACCGAGGTGAGCAACGGTCGCGCCGGGCCTCTGGACTCGCTACGCGGACGCGCCATCCATATCCACGATGAGTTGCGCTATGCCAATGCGTCATCATTTTGGGCAATGTTTCAGGTCTGGGACACGTTTGCCCGGCGCGGCACTTGCGACGAGGACTGTTTGGTGTTCTTCAATCGGGTACGTGGAACGGTTAGCATCAGTGGCACTGGTTATGCTATCGGCCACTATGCTCGCTGGATCAAGCGCGGTGCCCTGCGCATTAGTAGCGAATCGGACGACCCGCTTGTGCTGGCGTCAGCTTTCCGTGACGATGCGCGCAAAGAAATCATTGCGGTTGTTGTTAACAACCATCGTGAGCCGGTGTCAGCTAGCTTCACCGCGGCTGGAAATATTTTGCGCGGCGATAAAGTGAAGGGCGAACAATCAGGTGCCGAAGGTTTTTGGCTTCCGATCACAGTCATACCAACGGAGCAACGCGACGTTGGCAGCTTTAGTGTTGTGCTACCAGCACGTAGCGTAACGAGTCTGTCTGTGGGTGTTCAATGAAGGCCTGAAAGACGCACACATAATTTGCCGACAAACGCAAATCAATACTCTTGCGTATGATCGCGACAAGAGTTCCAAACGCGTTGATTTCAGCGTAACCCCTTTTCTTAGAGTTGCGCGTTTCGGCGAAGCTCTGTCGCCGTTTGATGAATCCCTTCAGCAAGCGTCAGCGGCTCAAAACCGAGGCGGTCGCGCGCCTTTTCGATGCTAACGGCCCGATTAATCCATGTCCGTGTCAGCCGCGCAAGCAAGGCGGGCGGTCTGCTGTTTGCACCCCACGCTCGCACGCTCACCGCAGCCACTTGACTCGCCCAACCTGGCGCACGGAACTGCATTGGCACATGGCCAAGCGACGCGCCGGTCAATCTGATCAGTTCGCAATAGTCGAGCCAACG
Source organism: Betaproteobacteria bacterium (assembly GCA_031430555.1). Classification (GTDB taxonomy): domain Bacteria; phylum Pseudomonadota; class Gammaproteobacteria; order Burkholderiales; family Usitatibacteraceae; genus UKL13-2. The sequence goes on along the minus strand of JANPBQ010000079.1, from coordinate 2,789 downwards.
TTCTCCGCCAATGTTCAAAATTTCGCGATGCAAGTCGTCGCAATTGAGCACTTTCCGAACTGCAGAGGCGAGATCGTCAATGTGGGTCGGATGGACAACGACGTGCGCAGGCCCATGGAGCCAGAATTTTTTTTGCGCCACCAATCGAAAGAAGGCAGCGGTTGCCGGACGCTTGGCACCATAGAGGCCTTGAGGGCGAAGTATGGTCCATTGAACTTTTGAGCCCTCAAGCGCCCCGACCAGCGCCTGCTCTGCCAATAGTTTTGAGCGCTCATATGCTGTCGCCGGCGCCGGGATGTCACTTTCCAAATGAGGGGACGATGTGTAACCGTCCCCATATACGCCAGCAGAACTAATATGGACGAATCGCCGTACCCCCGCCTCGCGGGCAACTCGCGCCAGTGCCGCCGTGCCGCAGACGTTTACCTTCTCAAGTTCCACATCGGATGTCGATCCTTTTTGCAGCACTGCTCCTGCGTGTATTACTGTATCGATGTCGCACAGCGCCTCGCTTAACGATGCCGGGTTTGTCAGATCCCCTTTCACGCAAGAAACGCCCTCGGGAAGGACAATGCGATCAGGAGTTCGGCTCAAAACACGGACGCGGCGACCCTCAAAAACGAATTGCGACGCGAGGTGATGGCCTACAAATCCTGTGCCACCGGTCAAGAGGATCAAGATGCTACGCCAACACCCGGTTTGCGCAAGGCCTTTTGCGGCACCATCGTTGCAGAACCCCTTCGAGTGTTTGGCATGCTTAAACGAAGTATTGCCGAACCGAGGAAAAAAAACGACCGCTCCAGAGGGGCGATCAATGTATCCAGGGTGGCTTTTGCCATGCGGTACACCGGCTCACGTCGAAGTTCGTTTTTGAGAATGCCCCTACGGTTAATGAAATTGCGCTGAAGTATCTGGGCAAAACGGTGTAGCCGGTGTACCTGTGCCGGGGTCAGATTCTCGTTGCCAATCGACCCTTCATTAGCACTAATGATTCGGTAATGCTCTGGCTCCACATAGCCGTGCTCAACAGCCCACTCATGCAGCCCGGTGCCGATAAATGGCGTTGCCACCGTAAACTGTGTCCAGCTTGCGCCGAGCCCAAGTGCAAAACGGATACTCTCAAGGATCGTATCGACAGTGTCGCCAGGAAGCCCGACAACAAAAAAGGCAAAGGTTGCTATGCCATGCTTGCGGAACAGGGCCATCGTTTCCACAAATTGCTCTTCGGAGATTGGCTTACGAGCAACATTCTTCTGCACCTGCGGGTCGATGCTTTCCACGCCAAAGTTCACGCCGACGCAGCCCGCTTTTGCCATCATGGAAATGGTTATCTCGTCGAGGCAGTCGATGCGCGTCTCACAGCGCCACTGAATGATCACGCCACGCGAAATGATTTCTTCGCAAATGGCGACGACGCGCTTCTTGTTTGCGGAGAAAAGTGGATCCCGAAAGATGACATATTGCACGCCCAGATCGCGAACCAGATGCTCAAGTTCGTCTACCACGTTTTTGGAAGATCGATTTCGCCAAGGCAATCCCTGCCCGACGGGATAGGGGCAATAGCTGCAGCCAAACGGACATCCGCGTGAAGTCAGCATGGGCAAAAAGCGTAGCGCACCGGCAGTCGATGACTTTGGGATCGTATAGAGGTCGATCGGAAACAGATCCCAACGCGGAAATGCCATCCCATCCAGATTTTTCTCGAATTTTCGTTCTGGATTGCGCAGCCATTCGCCACCTTCACACCAGACCAGCCCGGCGATTTCGCGCAGAGGTACGCCGCGGACAAGATCAAGAACCGGCTGATCCGGATCGCCAACAATGGCGAAATCAACTTCATTGTCCCGCTGGATCCGCCAAAGCAATGGCGTAACAACCGGCCCATAAATCAGCACTTTTCCAGGACGGCATCGTTCGCGGAGTTCAGCGCACACTTTCAGATCCCAGTCGATGGTGGGAAGCGATGTGCGCACAACGATGGCGGCTTGTTGGGCAATTCCTGTGGCGTCGATTGCGCGGCAAAGTTCATCGAGCGACCAATGCAATGCCCCCGCTTCAAAGACACTCACGGGAATTTTGGCGTCCGTAAGGGTGGCCGCCAAATAGGGCATGTCAAGCGCAGGAAATGGCGCGGCACCAACGGAATACAGTTGGCCAAATCCACCCATCGAGTCCTTGTTGGATACGTGACCCGCAGGATTCGGCGGATTAACGATGAACACTGCCGAATGTAGCAATGGCCCATCGTCGCGCGTTGAATCAACTTTCGCGATTTCGGTATCGCTTTTGGCGATGGGGATTACAGTGCACTTGAGCATGTCAATAAACTCCTCACTTCCAGTATACAACTACTGCGAATTCCGGCCTGACAGGTACGGTAATTCCGACAATTGACACAACTTCACTCGAAAGTATCGTCGCCATATCCGCATGCGGGTACGCTTGCCCAGTTGTTTTCAACAAGTTTTTGCGTCCCATTTGGGGCATGCGGCGATCAGCAACAATACGCCTTGACAGATTGAAGCATGATAAAGTTCATTGAGGGTTTTTCGCAATCTGTGTACGAGTATCAGCACCTATTTTCAATGGTCGACTGCGTCAATGGCCAAACAGGAATGCCGTTGTCGGGGTATGTAGTCAAGTGTCGTTTGGAGGAAGAATGCAACAGCCCGGCATCACCAGCCGCATTCGCAGGCACCTGAAACTGACGCGCGCCGCGCACGAGTCGGGAGATGAGGGCACGCCTCCCTTTCTCGTTCTCTTCATCAATTCCATCTGCAACCTCACCT